>NZ_JBWQPU010000011.1:0-130117 GCF_056620325.1 Psychrobacillus sp. Z3-81 | reverse complement strand
CGCACGATACTTCAAGGTGCTCTCTCCCATCGCGCGATAGACCCTCTTTTTCGATCGATAGACACCTAAAACCGCGCTCTAGCAATCATTTATCGAGCGGTAGACTCCCCGTTCCGCACGATACTTCAAGGTGCTCTCTCCCATCGCGCGATAGACCCTCTTTTTCGATCGATAGACACCTAAAACCGCGCAGTAGCAATCACCTTTCGAGCAGTAGCCCCCCATAACCGGGCGGTAGCTGCTTTCCATTTAAAACAAATAAAAAAACGTACCTATATGGCACGCAAACGTGAGTCCTTCAGCAATATCTCCAATTGCCAAGGTTTTATTTATTTAAATAAACGCCTTTTCATCTCTCGCTAATCCAATTTGTTTCTCCATGTCTTTAGAAAGTAACGTAAGCTTTTGAATTCTACTGTCAATCCCGAAGATACCAGATTTTAAAAAGCGCTCTTCCATCCTAAACAAAGACTGTGGACATAATTTTCGGTCGTGTAACTGATAGGAAACAAAGGCTCTCTTTCTTTCACCCAGCATTTGTTTTACCTTGCCTTTTGCCTCAAAGTATTCTTTAGTAGAAGGAAGAGATAATGAGGCAGCTAATTCTGCTGCTAGATTTTTTGTTTTCTGATAAGCAGGGATTGCCTCTAACTCCTTGTAGGGGGACTGAAAAAATGAGTCGAAAGTTGACTGAAAGGCATGCATAAACTTTTCCAGACTAGAAATACCTAGTAAATTTACGAAAGGTATACTAAGTAATTCTCTTTTTATCTTGGTTAATCTTCCGCTCCATCTTTCCTCTACATCCATGCTTTCCTCTATTAAAGATTGATAATATTCCAGCATGTACTCTCTGACTACAGAAAAGTACCCTTCAAAATATTCCTTTTGCAACGCTTGCATAGACAAATATACATCAAAAGAGTCCTTTAGCTTCTCTCTCGCTTCATTATAATTATCCTGCCTGCTAGCAAAATCTCTTAATAGTGTCTTCTTTTGAAGCTCTCTTGCTGTTAATGAACCCCATGCTTTCGTAATACTTGTATACTCGGCAATTAAGTCATCCATCTGTTCCTCTATCTCAACAGCGAAAGTCTGCAGATTTTTATACGGCTTATATAGGAGGTGTTTCCATGCTTCAAATAAAGTAAATTGCTCATAGTAGAAATGATGATTTTTCACTATGGTCTCTACGAAAGTGTTTGCTTCTTCTATGTCATGAAAGGAATGAACAAAGGATTGCTCAATTATATCCATTTGTCTCTTTAATTTCTGTTGTTCTTCTATTTTTTCTTTTAATTCCTCTTGAAAAAGAGGAAGCTTTTTATGTATGACTTGGTTTGTACAATACTTATATAAAGACAAGGGAAGCTTTTTCTTGCTAGAAAAGATATAACGATCAACCAGTTGAAAGTGTTCAAAAAGTCTCTCGAAAACCTGCTGCACCATATTATGGTCGATTAATTCCCCTTTAGACAGATCCATCCTTTGCAAATCTTCCATAATCTTAGATAACTTTCTTACTTCTTTCTGAAGATAAATGTCTGACTTTCTCTCTAACGTTGACTGCCATTTTTCGAGCTGGCATCCTAGCTCTCGTTCCCATGACATCCAGTAGCCTCCCTCTAGTTAACATTTTATTGTTTTTACAAATATTGTATCATTTTACATGTAATGTTTCACTTGTTATTTAACAAAATTTCAGAATATTTATAGAAACTATAACAATTGTCTCGCGGGAGCACAGAAAAAACGTAGCCCTAAAAGGACTACGTTTTTCTTTCCCTAAAAAAGGGAATACACTCGGAAAATTTGCGATTGTTATTTCGGTAAATCAAAACTGACAATTCGTCTAAAAGGAACCGTCAACCATCAAGATGCACTTTCTTCAAAAAACTTTCTTTCACTTACAAAATACTAACTGCCGTAACCTAAATATATCGGTTCCCGACGAGCGTACCCTTCGTCAGTAAAGCAAATTTTCCGCCAAGGCTGTGCAATTCTTCCATCGGATTCGTATGGTAACTCATAGTGTACCAGTCCTTTCCTTCGGTAGTTCCGCCTTGTACTATACATATACCCCACATGAAGATGCTCAAACATCTTTTCTATTGAAAATTTTCAGAATTTGTCTTACACAGGAACACACCTATTTCTAAACTTTCTCAGGATCTTTACGTAACAGGCGGCGTAGTAGCTTACCGGAGTTAGTTTTTGGGACACTTTCTATGAATTCGACTTCTCTTGGATATTTATAAGCGGACATTCTTTCTTTGGCCCAGCTGATTATTTCTTCTTCGGTGGCTATTGCACCTGGCTTTAAAACAATAAATGCCTTTACTGATTCACCTCGCATGGCATCCAGGACACCAATTACAGCCACTTCACTAATCTTTTCATTTTTCGCAAGCATCTTTTCTACCTCTTCCGGGTAAACGCTATAGCCGGAACACTTAATCATTTCTTTTGCTCTACCTAGAAAGTACAAAAATCCATCTTCGTCCATAACTCCCATATCGCCAGTTACAAAGTAGCCATCGAAAAATGAATTTTTCGTTTCTTCCTCTCTTCCTTTATATCCTTTAAATACACTTGACCCTTTTACTAAAATCATCCCTTGTTCGTTTATAGGCAGTTCCTCTGCATAGTTATCTATGTTTACAATCTTTAACTCTGTACCTTCAGGTGCCTTACCATTGGCGCCATACTTAATTTGATTTGGTGGTGTTAGTGTATTCCCTGTATGAGTTTCGCTCATGCCATATGCGAATTCCATAAGTGGTATACCCGTGTATTTTTCCCACTCATCAGAAATTTCCTTCGTTAATTGAATTCCAAAGCTCGTAACAATATTTAAGTTTAATGAAGAGAAATCTGTGTTTTTCATCTTTTCCTCATTCATCATTTGTATGTTCATCGGTGTAGTTGTATATAAAATTGTCGCTTTATATCTTTCTAAAGCTTGTAGATAGCCCTTAGGATCAAAGCGTGTAAGTAAAATTATCGTAGACCCCGTAATGAATGGACTCATCATCCCCACCAGCTTCCCAGCAATGTGGAAAATGGGCATAATACTAATAATTTTATCTTCTTCACAGAAATGAAAGTTTCTAGCAACCGCCGTTGCCTGATATTCTGAATTCTTATACGTTAACATCGCCCCTTTAGGAGCCCCTGTGGTACCAGAAGTATAAACAATCAACCCTACATCTTCCGTCATATCGATTTCGACCGAATTGTTAGCATTCTCAAACTCACTATTTTTCATAATATCCTTCCAGGTAACAGTGCCTTCAAAAATAGTGGAATCAATCTTTTCTGGAAAATTCGGATATGGTTTATCCGGCAAATAGTCTTGATAATTAATCAATATTGTATATTGGACCTGTGTTTGCTCTTCCATATTTAAAAAAGTTGGGTAAAGATCAGGAGAAGTTATAAATACCTTTGCTTGTAAATCTGTTAGTTGATAATGTAGCTCCCATTCTTTAAACATCGGATTACAGGGCCCAACTATAGCTCCTATACGCTGAGCTGCATAAAATGCAATGATATATTGTGGGGAGTTCTGTAGGTATAGCGCTACCGTATCGCCTTTTTGAACATTAATACTCTGTAGATAGCTTGCAAATTTAGTAATGTCATCATTCAGCTCTTGATAAGAAATTTCCTTCCCGTAAAAATTAATAGCAGTTTTAGATGGATTGGAGCTGGAGTACTCTGTAATATATTGATCAATCGGTTTGTTTTTCAAATTGTTACCCATAGTAACCCCTCACTTTCCAGTAAATTTCGGCTCTCTTTTTTCTACAAATGCTTGTATTCCTTCCTTATGGTCTTCGGAATGATAAGAAGCAAGCGTAGATAATGTCTGCAATTTAAATGCCTGCTCATAATCCATCCCTGCTGAAGAGTGCATAGCTTTTTTCATAAGACCAATCGCTTTCGTAGCACCTCTTGCGAGTTTATCCGCTAATTGCTGAACACTTTCTTCAAGGTTCTCTAGAGACGTTACTTCATAAATTAATCCCAATTTAAAGGCCGTCTCACTATCAAGCATTTCTCCTAAATACAAATATTTCGCTGCTTGATGATAGCCTATATGCTGTTGTAATAAGTAGGTACCTGAAGCAAAACCACGTAGAACGAAAGGAAGACCAAACTTCGATTCTTCACTCGCTATTATAAAGTCAGCAGCTAAAGCAATTTCAAAGCCAGCTCCGAGAGCATATTTATGAACAACCACAATAATTGGTTTTTCTAACTCCTTCATTGCAAGGACGATTTTAGGATAACCCTCATAGTATTCTTTTAATTTATCACTTGGATTGGGATTAGCTGTAGTACCCATATCCACAAGATCATCGCCTGAGCAGAAAGCACGCCCATTCCCTTTCACTATAACCACTCGCACTAAATCATCTTTTCCAGCATCCTTTAAAGAAGATAAAATGTCTGCAATCATATCGTTATTGAGGGCATTTAACGCATCCGGTCTATTTAATGTAATTGTCGCAATTCCAGCTTCTTTAGCATAAATAACTTGTTTACTCACATTCTACCTCCTTCATCATATGACCTTCTAAGATTCTTTTTATTTCTTCGTTAATTGGTTCGCTACACTGCCGCTCTGAATTGAAATTTACATAAATGGTAGAGGCTGTAATGCATTTTTTATCACTTTGCCAGATTTCTTCATATAATTCTAAACTCGCATTCCCGATGCGCTTAATCCAGCATTTAATCCGTACTTCTTTTCCAAAATATATTTGCGCTTTATACTCAACACAGCTTTTGACAATCACCATTCGCCAATTTTGAAAATCATCTTCCGGATTAAAAACCTTGAATAACTCATTTCTTCCAGCCTCTAACCAAACTGGTATAGTAGTATTATTAATATGTCCTACCCCATCTGTTTCAGAAACACGGGGTTGAATGATTGTTTCGAACATTTATATCACAACCTTTAGTCTATAATTGTGGTTCGGTTATTGTTAAATTGTTTGTTTCTTATTTCATGTGTATTTATAGAATCCTTCACCGCTTTTTCTACCTAGCTTTCCACTTTCAACATATTTTCTTAGAAGTGGGCATGGTCGATATTTTGAATCAGCGAAATCAGTATATAGTGTTTCTAGCGCATGTAATGTAGTATCTAAACCACATTCATCTGCTAGCTTCAGTGGACCAATTGGATGATTTGCTCCTAACTTCATCGCATTATCCACTTCCTCAGCGGGCGTCCCTTCCATTACTAAAAATGCAGCTTCATTCATCATTGGTAATAAAATTCTATTTACAATGAAACCTGGATAATCTTGCGCAACAACTATTTTTTTATTAATTTTCTCCCCGAAATGCTTTATCATCTCTAAAACTTCATTGGATGTAGACAATGATTTCACAATTTCGAGCAAGCTCATTAATGGGACCGGGCTAAAGAAATGCATGCCAATTACACGATCAGGACGGCTTGTAACAGAACCGATTTCAGCAATCGATAATGAGGATGTATTGCTTGCAAGAATAGCATTTGGTTGAATGTATAAATCAAGTTTTTTAAACATTTCCTTTTTCAAATCCATGTTTTCAGGTATTGCTTCTATTACTAAATCTACTTCTCTAGCTTCCTCCAAATTGGTGGAGTACTGAATGTTCTGGTGAATTTGAAGTTCGTCTTGGCGGGTATATTTTTCTCTTTTTAACATCGAACTTATACTTTTTTTAATATTTTGCTTTCCTCGTTCAAGATCATTTTCTGTACGATCCACTAAAATCACTGGAGTCCCTGATAATGCAATAACTTGAGCAATACCACTTCCCATTAATCCGGCACCAACAACCAATACTTGACTAATCATATAAAGCTCCCTCCTGTGCTACATTTTTTATAACTAATGAAACTCCTTGTGCGCCTCTAACTCTGAGTACCAAAGGTTAAACAAAACCTTTTTTAAATATGACCTCTTCTTAGTTTTCTAACAATCTAGTACCGATTTCTCAAAAATTCTCCTATTATATCCTTCTATTTGTAGCAACCATAACTTCTTGTTCATATGATACTTGCAACTAGTCTTCGTGTAAGTAAACTACCAGCAGTCCTTTTATCCCAGTAAGGTGAACAATATAATGGCGATAATAGTGGATATTTGGGTTAATACAACTGCCATACAGGCAACTGGTAAATAAGCTGTTTTAAATGTTTCTTTCGAAATATTCCTAATCGTGGTTACTACATACCCATTATGTGGTAGGGATGCAAGTCCGTCAGAGGACATTACAGATACACGGTGAAGTGCTCCAGGATCAATCCCCATATTTAAATAAATTGGCGATAAAATTGGGAGCGCAATACCTAAGCCACCCGATGCCGAACCAGTTAATCCTGCAATTAAATTAATACAAATTGCCATACTTAATAAAGGAGGACCTGGGATTTGTAGGACTGTATCAACAACCTGAGTAAACCCTGTAGTCATTGCAGCAACTTTACCAAAAGCAATTACAGCTGAGGTATTACACACGGCTATTATTGCATCATTAGCACCTTTCCCCATCACATCCCAAAATTTAGAAAGATGTTTAAACATAATAACTAAAGCTACAATGATTGCAGTAAGCAAGGAAAAAATAGTGGCTGTATTCGCAATAAAATATTGTGAATATGTGATCATACCACCGATTACAACGAGTACTGGTAATAGAGCTTGAACGATACTTGGAAGCTTCTTCTCATCTTGTTCAAGATCCTTATCAGATTCATATGTTACAAAGCCTTCACCACGCTTTTTAGCACGATTAACCATCCAATATAACCAATAGGAGCCTGCCACAAAAGTAAATAATCCTACTACTAGACCAACGCCCAATCCAGAGTATGGAGTAGTTCCGAAAAATTCTGTAGGCATAATATTTTGAATTTCAGGTGAACCTGGTAAATACATGGTAAATGTCACGGACCCAAAAACTAATGCGGCTGGAATAAATCGACGAGGTAAATTAGCTGTTTTGAATAACGAAACTGCGATTGGATAAACAGCGAATCCAACAACGAAGAGAGAGACGCCACCATATGTCATAATGGCACAGGCTAAGACCACAGCCATAATCGCCCCTTTTGGACCAATAATTCTCATAATCCATCTGGCAATCGACTCAGCTGCCCCTGTATCAGCCATGATCTTACCGAAAATCGCACCAAGCAAGAAAATGAGAAAATAAGAAGCAAAATATCCTGTAAATCCTTGCATATAGGTGCCTGTCATCGCTTCTACTACATCGAGCCCAGAAACTAATGCGACAAATACGCTGGCTAAGAGTGCACTTACAATAATATTAACGCCTTGAAATGTCATAAAAATTAATAATGCTAAACCGATTAACAGCAAAACGACGTTCATGAACACTCCTCCAATTATCTTTTAAAAGTTGGCTTTCTCTTTTCAATAAAAGCTTTTATCCCTTCCTTTGAATCTGGGTGCTGAAAGATATCTACAAATAATTTCTTTTCTTGTTCAATGGCAGCCTCAAACGTATTCTTTTCACCGAATAATACAGCTTCTTTTATACTCTTATGTGCCTGTAAGGATTTCTCCGAGATTTCTTGTGCTTTATTTAAAACCATCGCAAACCCTTCGCCAGTTTTGAAAATATCGTTCACAAGAACATATTCAAGCGCCTTCTCAGCAGTAATTGGCGAACCAGTGTACATCATTTCAAGTGCCCTTGCCTTTCCGATTAACCTTGTGAGGCGTTGTGTTCCTCCAGCTCCAGGAAAAATACCAAGGTTAATCTCCGGAACCCCTAATTTTGTATGCTCCTCAGCATAACGAAGGTCAAAGGCCATTGCCACTTCTAACCCCCCTCCCAATGTCATTCCATTAAGAAAAGCGATAGTGGGTTTAGGGAAATTTTCAATATAATTAATAACGTAATGATTCTTGATTACACTTTCTTCAGGACCAGCTGATTCAATCCATTTTGGGAATTCCTTAATATCAGCACCTGCAATAAAACATTTGTCACCTAATCCACGCAAGATAACTACATGTACAGATGAGTCATCAGAAAATTCTTGAAATCACCTTAATAATTCATCCGCTAAATTATTACCCAAAGCATTTACCGGCGGATTATTGATTTCAATAACAGCTGTTTGTCCTAGCATTTGAACATTGAGTAATTGATACATACCATTCCCCCTCCTTCCTCTGTATACGTATACATTTTGTGGTGAGCGTTTACATAATCACTATAAAATCATTAGAACATTCTGTCAATATACATTTCTATCTATATAGTTAGTAAAAAAGAATTGCTTCTTCTTGTTTTTTGCATTAATTTTAAACCAGCTATAGAATATTAGTTGAGTAATGATGGAGGTGTGAATTTGGTAAGTTCAAAAGATGTAGCAAAACGAGCTGGGGTTTCCCAAGCCACTGTTTCCAGGGTTTTAAATTCCCCAGAAGTAGTAAAAAAAGAAACGGTATTGAAGGTTCAGCAAGCAATTGAAGAATTGAATTATATTCCTAATGCAAATGCTAGATCCCTTGTGAGAAATAGAATTGGGACCATCATGTTATTATCTGGCCCATTACATAATCCTTTTTTTGTTGATACGACAAGTGCGATTGTAAATTATGCAAGTAAGGTTGACTACCGTGTTCAAGTACAGTTTGTTCATGATAATAACCTAGAAAAAGCTTATGCAAATGCATTAGAACAAAAGAATGATGGAATAATATTATCCTGTATCCTTGAGGAAGATCCTATCTTTGATAAATTAAAGCGACTAAACCTTCCCTTTATTACATATAACAGAAAACATAAATCAAACGAAAATTTTGTTGAAATTGATAATTTTCATGCCGGCGAACTCAGCTTTCAACATATGAAAGAATTAGATCATAAACATATTGCATGGATTGGTGGACAGCTAAATGTGACTACCTTCAAGAATCGATATGAAGGATTTATTGCTGCAATGAAAAAATCGGACCATGAAATAAATTCACAATACCTGATAAATAATGTAGTGACAAAGAATGATATAGAAGAAGCTTTTTTTCATTTAATTCATCTTCGGACCCCTCCTACCGCTATATGTGCAGCTACTGATTCCATCGCATTGGATTTGATTGATATTGCGAAAAAATCGAACATTCTAATACCAGAAGAGCTTAGTATTATGGGTATTGATAATGTGGAAATCAGTCAGCATGGCATGGTCGAGCTAACTACTATCGGCAGCAAATTCAAGAAAAACTTAGGGTATATTGCTGTTAGAGAACTCATAACTATGATTGAAGAAGAAAATAGTAGTTGCGTTCGAATAACAGAGCCTGTTAAACTTTTTGTAAGGAAGACAACACAGCGGGCAAAATAATCCCTGTGTTTTTCTTTAAATTTAAAATGTATACGTATACATTCTTGGCGTTTACAAACTATACAAACAAGGATGATGAGGGTATGAAAAAATCGTTATACATTAATGGGAATTGGGTAGAAGCCACAAACTATACAACTTTATATTCTCCCTATCAAAATGAGCTATTAGCAGAAATTCCTGTTGCTACACCGGAACAAATTGACGAAGCAATAAAAGCAGCGAAGCAAACGGAAGAAAAAATGCAATCTCTTACTTCATTGCAAAAATCACAAATTCTATTACAAATTTGTCAACAGCTTGAAGAGAGAAAAAACGAAGGTGCAAGAATAATAGCTAATGAAGCAGCAAAGCCACTGAAATTTGCATTGACCGAGATGGAAAGAACAATAGAAACCTATCGTTTCGCTGCTGAAGAAACAAAAAGGCTTACAGGAGAGCTAGTGCCAATGGATGCTGCCAAAAACGGAGCAAATAAACTAGCCTATACACTGCTTAATCCAATTGGAACTGTTGCAGCGATTACACCGTTTAATTTTCCACAAAATTTAGTTGCGCATAAAGTAGGTCCCGCTATCGCAGCTGGAAATACAGTAATTTTAAAGCCTGCATCCCAGACACCACTGTCCGCACTATTTTTAGCGGAAATTATTCATCATACAGATTTACCTAAAGGCGCTTTTCAAGTTCTAACAGGAAGTGGCTCTCAAATTGGTGATCACTTAGTTCTTCATGATGATATTAATATGATTACATTCACAGGTAGTCCTACTGTCGGGAAATCAATAAAGAACAAGGCTGGTCTAAAAAAAGTAGCACTTGAATTAGGCTCAAATGCTGGCTGTATCATAGACAATGGTACCGACCTAAAAGCTATAGCACAAAAATGTGTGACCGGGGCATTTTCTAATCAAGGACAAATATGCATCTCATTACAAAGAATATATGTAATGGAAGACAGCTATCAGGCATTTATTAGTGAAATGAAGGCTTTCACTTCCTCATTAATAATTGGAAACCCACTAGATATAGATACGGATATTTCCTCAATGATTACGACTAAAGAGACAGAAAGAGCGAAGACTTGGATTGATGAAGCAATTAAAATGGGTGCAACAATCGAATATGGCGGAGAAATTGTGAATAATTCTTTACAACCCACTATATTATTAGATGTTCCCCATTATGCACAAATATCTTGCCAAGAAGCCTTTGCACCAGTAGTTATAATTAATAAAATTTCATCGATTGAAGAAGGCATTGCCGAAATTAACAACTCTGTTTATGGCCTTCAAGCTGCTATTTTTACTAACAATCTTTCAAGTGCCTTTGCCGCCTCCAAAAAATTGCATGTTGGTGGAGTAATTATTAATGACGTTCCTACATTTAGAGTTGACCAGATGCCTTACGGTGGGGTAAAGGACAGTGGAACTGGTCGTGAAGGTGTAAAATATGCAATTAAAGAAATGACCGAGATGAAACTTATCGTATGGAATGAGGTGTTTTAAATGTCGGATAAAATAAGCTTTGTAAGTAAAAATCATGTTGGATGGGGTTCCACTCAATTTTTAAACGAGGAAGTACAATTCTTCCACGTAAAAAAAGTATTGGTGATAGCTGACCCCTTTCTAGTGGAGTTTGGAATCGTGGATAAAATCATCAAGCAACTGGACACCAACATCGAAATAAGTATTTATTCGAAAGTGGCTCCTGAACCTACTTTAGCGTTGGGTGAAGAACTCGTTACTTTTACACGTGAGAACAAGGCAGAGTTGATAATTGGCATTGGGGGAGGTAGTGCATTAGATTTAGCGAAAGTTGCCGCTGTACTTGCTACTCAGGACGGGTCTGTCAAAGACTATTTAAATTTAACAGGTACCAAGCAACTTCAAAATAAAGGCCTACCAAAAATTTTAATTCCTACTACATCAGGTACAGGATCAGAGGTAACGAATATTAGTGTATTAGCATTGGAAACAACCAAAGATGTGATAACGCACGATTATCTTCTAGCAGATGTGGCAATAGTCGATCCTGAGCTAACACTTTCTTTACCACCAAGAATAACCGCAGCCACCGGTGTAGATGCCCTTACCCATGCTATTGAAGCATACGTTTCCTTACATTCAAATCCTATTACAGATGCTTTAGCAATAAACGCTATTCAATTAATCAGTAAATCTCTCAGAAAAGCCGTTTGGGATGGCACAAATGTTCAAGCACGTACTGACTTAAGCTACGGAAGTTATTTAGCAGGACTTGCATTTTATAATGCCGGCGTAGCTGGAGTCCATGCATTGGCCTATCCACTAGGAGGGCAATTCCATATTTCCCACGGTGAATCAAACGCAGTGCTGCTCCCTTATGTGATGGACCATATACGCCTGAGCTGTAAAAAACGAATGACAGATATTTATGCTGCTATGGGCTTTAATCCAATTCAGCTTTCAGAAGAAGAAGCTTCTCTAAAATGCGTGGAAGAACTAATCCGTTTAATAAAAGATATTGAAATACCAATTACCCTACAGGAATTCAACATCGCAGAATCCGACTTACAAGCTTTAACCCAAAACGCACTACTTCAAAAAAGGCTACTAGCAAGATCGCCAATGCCCTTGTCAGAAAAAGATATTTTTCATATTTATGAAGCAGCGTATCAAGGCCAACAATCCACTTAAATAATAACTTGGAAGTAGATGATTATTGTTGTGTCTGACCCCGAGAAAGAAACATTCAGAATTGTGTCTGACACAGGGACAGACACAACTCCCCAGCCTAACAGAATTCAGGGGTGTTCTTTCAATTCACTTCTTCTATAGTGAGTATATTTTGACGGGTTGAAAATCTCTATACAAGAAAATGCCTTTCCGAAAAAGTCGGAAAGGCATTTTCTTGTACTTACATATCAAATTGTAGCCTTTTTTCAGAATTGTGTCTGACACAGGGACACCTACACAGTCAATACTTCTCTATTCCGCTCCTCGAACTTCTCGTTATGAGAAGAAACCATTGCATAGCTTGTAGCATCTGGCTCAAGATATTTCTTCGCACTATTAACAGCAAGGACGGCGTCGCTAAATGTTCCAACCAATAGATACACCTTATCAGCATAGGCAACAATATCCCCTACCGCATAAATGCCTGGAATAGATGTTTTACATTGCCCCTCGCTATTAAACTGCTGATGTTCGTTACGGTCAGGCATAATAGTATCGCAGAAGTCTAATGATACTTCTCGGTTATAGCCATGACAAACAAGTACTTCTTGTACATTCATTTCATATTCCAACTCATTTTCATTTAACACAACACGTTCTATCGCAGTTCTATTCTCATTGGAGATCAGTTTTGTCATTTCAGTATTCAGACGAATATCCACTCCATGCGCTGCAAGCTTTTTCACTTGTGCTTCATGCGCCTTTAGTTCCTCGCTTCGATAAATAACCGTTAATTTTTTGGCTACTGGAAGAAGCTCTACGGCCCAGTCTATTGCCGCGTTCCCTCCACCGGAAATTAACACTTCTTTATCCTTAAAACGCTGAATGCCACTAATCGTGTAATGTAGATTTGTCATCTCAAACTTTTCAGCGCCTTCTAGCTCTAACTTAATCGGCTCGTAGATGCCGCCTCCGATGGCGATAATAACAGATTTGGAATAATGCTGTTCACCTGTATTTGTGGAAATCACAAAATACTCTTCCTCTTTATCAATACGCTCAACCTTTTGGCTTAAACATATAGTAGGTTCAAATGTCTTTGCTTGAGCAACCAAATTATCAATAAAATCCTTTGCAAGAATCGGCGGTTGCCCCCCTACATCCCACAGCACCTTTTCTAAAAAGGTATTCACCTTCCCACCAAGAAACGGATGGAATTCAATAATCTTTATCTTCATATCACGCATTCCGCTATAAAAAGCACTATACAAGCCAGCAGGTCCACCACCAATAATCGTCACATCATATAATTCCATCTCGAACACTCCATCTACATTTTTTGAATACCATCTATTAATAGAAATAACCTTTACTTTGTAAGCTAAATTTCTGTCATCGGTCATATTGAGAACATTTCTCACTAAGACTACCCAACAATCTCCTAAAAGTCAATCTAATTGATAAACATTCTCAAAAAAGATTTTAGAATCCATCGTAACCCAGGAACGCAAAAATTTCTGAATCTATCCTCACACAGGTAAAGACACAATTCTGAATCTTTTCTCACACAGGGACAGACACAAAAAAACGTTGACACCCGCCGAAAAATCCGTATGATAGAGACAGAGAGTGATAATGAGAATCTTTATCATTTAATCAAAAATTATGAAGTGAGGAAGTTACGATGAAAAAATCATTATTCTTACTAATTCTTTCGATGCTGGTGCTTACACTCGCTGCTTGTGGTGGCGATGACAGCGCTAAGACAGAAGAATCTACAAATACAAACGATACAGAAACAACTAGCGAGTTCCCTATTACAATTGAGCATGCTTTCGGTGAAACAGTAATCGAAGAAAAACCTGAGCGTGTAGCAACAATCGCTTGGGCTAACCACGATGTGGCTTTAGCATTAGGCGTTGTGCCAGTAGGTTTCTCTGCTGCTAACTACGGTATCCAAGACGATTCCGGATTATTACCATGGACTGCGGAAGCGTTAAAGGAACTTGGTGAAGATTCACCAAACGTGTTCCAAGACACAGATGGTTTAGATTTTGAAGCGATTGCAGACAGCAATCCAGATGTTATTCTTGCTGCATACTCTGGTATCACACAAGAAGAGTACGATACATTAAGCCAGATTGCTCCTGTTGTTCCTTATGAAGAAACTCCTTGGGTAACTCCATGGCGCGACCAAGTGTTATTAAACGCAAAAGGTATGGGCATGGAAGAAGAAGGGAAGCAACTAATCGAGGACACTGAAAAATTAATTGCAGAGAAAGCAGAAGAATACTCTGTGATCAAAGGGAAAAAAGCAGCATTCGGTATGTTCAACACATCCGACCTATCTAGCTTCTACATCTACACACCTGCTGACCCACGTGGTGAGTTCTTAACAGACCTAGGGATGGAGTACCCTGAAGGAATCCAAGAATTCATTACAGATGACAGCTTCTATATTCAATTAAGTGCTGAAAACGCAGATGCTTTAAATGATACAGAGTTATTTATTATGTATGGTGATTCCAATACATTAGCTGCTTTACAAGCTGATCCAATCTTAGGGAAGGTGCCTGCTATCGCTGCTGGTAACGTTGTAGTAATTGAAGACAATACACCGTTAGCTGCTGCTGGTAACCCTAACCCACTTTCTATTCAATATACAATTGACGAATACTTAACTTTAATCTCAGACGTAGCAGAAAATATTAAGTAATCATGAAGCCAATCCATCAAGCAACGAAGCAATCGTTCCTTCCTAAAAACTTAGGAAAGCTGACAATCATTTTACTCGTGCTGTTTGTCATCTCGATTCTTGCTTCGTTAGCATTTGGCTCTCGTTCAATTGGGTGGTCTACGATTCTGGATGGTTTATTCCATCCAGAATTAATGGACCATGAATCTAGTGTCGTTCGTCAACGTGTTGTGCGAACGATTTTTAGTTTTATGTGTGGTGCAGCATTAGGTGTATCTGGGGCACTCATGCAATCGGTCACACGAAATCCAATTGCCGATCCAAGTATTTTAGGTGTTAATACGGGGGCTGCCCTATTCGTAGTCAGTGGAATCGCCTTTTTGGGTATCAGCACACCAAGTGAATATGTATGGTTAGCAATAGCAGGGGCAATCCTTACTGCTATTTTTGTGTTTACTATAGGTTCGTTGGGCTATAACGGGGCAACCCCTTTAAAACTCGTGTTGGCCGGGGCTGCCACAAGCGCCATTCTATCTTCCCTTGTCACAGCGATCCTCATTCCACGTCAGAATGTCATGGATCAATTCCGCTTCTGGCAAGTCGGAAGTGTCGGAGCTGGCACATGGGACAGCATACAGCTGCTGCTCCCCTTCTTACTCGTTGGGGTGGTAATCGCCATCTTCACCGCTCCCGCACTAAACGCGATGGCATTAGGAGATGAAGTGGCAACCGGTCTTGGTGTCAAAACGGGTACCATTCGTTTAATATCCGCATTTGCTGGTGTTCTGCTTTGCGGTGCGGCTACAGCACTTGCGGGACCAATTGGCTTTATTGGTCTACTAGCAACCCATCTCATACGACTAGTCATTGGACCTGATTTGCGCTTCGTTATTCCCCTATCGGCACTTTCTGGGGGCATTATTTTAACGATTGCGGACGTGGCTGGACGGTTAATCGCTCGCCCTGCAGAGGTAGAGGTTGGGATTTTAACTGCATTTATTGGGGCGCCAATTTTAATTTATATTACAATGAAAGCGAAAATGCGAAGCTTATGATGAATAAAACGTACACAACAATACTACATACGAGAACAAAACGAAAGCATCGTTATCTATGGACAACGGGAATACTTACTGCCATTGCCCTGGCATTGTGCTTTGCTATGCTCATGCTAGGCAACACCATCTATCCAGTGCGTGACGTTATTGGTGTGCTGTTAGGGGAGGAAATAAAAGGGGCAAGCTTTACCGTTGGAACCCTCCGATTCCCGCGTATGCTCGCTGGTCTGTTAGCTGGTTTTGCATTCGGTGTGGGAGGCTACATATTCCAAACAATGCTGCGCAACCCATTAGCCAATCCAAATGTCATCGGCATTACAACTGGTTCTAGCGCGGCAGCTGTATTTTGTATCGTTGTGCTGAATGCGAGCAATACGGTTATTTCGATTGCGGCTGTGGCTGGCGGCTTAGTAACAGTAGCTATCATTTACGGGCTATCACGCGGAACAGGCTTTTCCATCGGTCGATTAATCTTAATCGGGATCGGTATCCAAGCTATGTTAAATGCCTTTATCAACTATTTACTGCTTATGGCGAAAACGCATGATTTACCGACTGCCCTACGCTGGCTAAGCGGCAGCTTAAACGGAGCGAAAATGGAAACAATTTTACCGCTCCTCCTGTTGCTCCTGATCTGCACGCCGATTTTCATTTATTTTGCGAATCATTTAGAGATGTTAGAACTTGGAGAACAAGCTGCCACCTCTTTAGGTGTTGCTACGAATCGGGTACGTGTCGTGTTGCTCGTATGTGCCGTACTAGTTATTGCGCTTGCCACAGCGGTCACTGGTCCGATTGCCTTTATTTCCTTTTTGGCAGGTCCGATTGCTAGGCGTATTGTTGGTGTTGGCTTTTCCGCATTAATCCCAGCAGGTCTGATCGGTGTGATTTTAGTGTTAGCCGCCGATTTAATCGGACAATTTGCCTTTACAGTACGCTACCCTGTCGGTGTCATTACCGGTATCATTGGAGCCCCGTACTTAATCTTCTTACTTATTAAAATGAATCGAAAGGGGAATATGTGATGGCCCATACATTACACACAAAAAATCTACAATCTGGCTATGATCAAAAGCCTATCTTACAGGATATAAACCTTTCGATTCCGGAAGGGAAGATTAGCATTATTATCGGCTCCAACGGCTGCGGCAAATCAACACTGCTGAAAACGATGGCACGCTTACTCAAGCCAACGAATGGAGATGTCTTTCTAGATGAGCAGTCGATTTACTCCATACCGTCCAAGCAGCTTGCACGTACGGTTGGACTCTTGCCTCAGTCCCCTATTGTTCCAGAAGGAATCACAGTCGCAGACCTAGTAGGTCGTGGGCGCTTTCCTCATCAAACGATGTTTGCAGGTTGGTCCAAAAAGGATTATGAGGCAGTTGCCAATGCACTTGATATGATGAACATCACCGAACTTGCCGACCGACACATCGATGAGCTATCTGGCGGTCAGCGTCAGCGTGTATGGATTGCCATGGCACTAGCCCAACAAACCGACATACTCTTTTTAGATGAACCAACCACCTATCTGGACATCACCTATCAGGTGGAAATCCTAGACTTGTTGAAAGACCTAAATACACAATACGGCACCACCATCGTCATGGTCCTGCACGACATCAACCTATCTGCCCGATACGCAGATTACTTATTCGCAATAAAAGACGGCCAATTGATTGCCGAAGGTACCCCAAATGAGATCATCACAAGCAGCCTAATGAAACAAACATTTAACCTAGACTGTCGGGTAATCAATGACCCTATCTCCAACACACCACTCATCCTTCCGATTAGTCGGTATCATAAATAATAAAAAAAGGAGCAAAACGGATGCCAAAAGACATCTGTGCTGCTCCTTTTTGAATTGCTTCTTACACAGGGACACATACAAATTAAGTACTCTCTGTTTTGATAAACCATGCACTTAAATCATATCCTCTTCATATAGAAAACAAACAAAGGGGAGAACCATGTTAAGAAAAAGGCGCAATAACAACAACCTCTTATACGTTGTACTCCTATCCCTTTGTGTTGTATCTGTCATTCTATTCTTTTGGAATTACTGGCTTTCTTCTAGAAACACTCCAGAAAAAGTGGTAGAAGCATTTTATACGTATGAACAGGAAGGAAATTTTGCAGAATCGTGGGACCTGCTTCATCCGCTAATGAAAGAAAAATGGAGCAAGACGTCCTTTATGACGGATCGCTTTCATGTATTTGTTGGCCATTTCGGTACGGATACGTTCGACTTTTCAATTGGAGACGCACAGATAATAGAAAATTGGAAAATGACGGAGGAAGGAGAACCGATAGCGGAAGCAACTAAATTTACGGTCATTCAAACCTATAAAGGAAAATACGGAAAGTTTAGCTTTCTACAGGAAGTATATGTCGTACTGGATGAAGATGAGTGGAAGATTCTCTGGGATTATAACTAATGAAGAGAAAAAGAAAAAAAACGCAGTCTCAGAAGACCACGCTTTTTTCTTTCCCACAAGAGGGAATATACTCGGAAAATCCGCAAATGTTAACTAGATTAAATCAAACTGACAATTCGTCTAAAAAGGAACCGTCAACCATCAAGCTGCACTTCTATCAAAAAACTTTCTACCACTTACAAAAATACTAATTGTCGTAACCTAAATATATCGGTTCCCGACGAGCGTACCCTTCGTCAGTAAAGCAAATTTTCCGCCAAGGCTGTGCAATTCTTCCATCGGATTCACATGGTAACTCATAGTGTACCAGTCCTTTCCTTCGGTAGTTCCGCCTTGTATTATGTGTATACCCTGCTATTTGATGCTTAAACATCTTTTATAAAAAATTGTTTCTTACACAGGGACAAACACAACTCTCCCCAACTACTCAACTATCGATAAGAACTGCCTGGTCCTTTCTTCTTTCGGGTGAAGGAAGATTTCCTCTGATGTTCCTTCTTCCACGATTACACCCTTGTCCATGAAAATGACTCTATCTGCTACGTCCTTTGCAAAGCTCATTTCATGCGTCACGATAATCATGGTCATCCCTTCACGTGCCAGGTCCTTGATTACCTGAAGCACTTCCTTCACAAGCTCTGGGTCAAGTGCTGAGGTTGGCTCGTCATAGAGCATGACCATTGGGTTTAATGCTAACGAACGTGCGATGGCTACCCTTTGCTGCTGACCGCCTGACAACTGCGCTGGGTAGTAGTCACATCTGTCTCCTAGCCCTACTTTTGTAAGCAGTGCCTTCGCTATTATTCTAGCCTCTTCTTGTTTGGTCCCATGTATGACGATTGGTCCCTCCATGACATTTTCGATGGCTGTTTTATGCGGAAACAGATTGAAGGATTGAAAGACAAATCCAGTTTTCTTTCTAAGCTCTCTTATTTCTTTTTTTCGTTTACGATTTGTTTTGCCACCTGTATCCACTTGGAATTCCCCCATGCGAATAACACCCTCCGTTGGCTCTTCTAAGAAATTTAAACAGCGTAGCAAGGTCGACTTCCCAGAGCCACTCGGTCCCATAATGACAACTACTTCGCTTTTCTCGACAGCTAAATCAATACCTTTCAATACCTCATTTGTCCCAAAGCTTTTTTTCAAATGATTCACTTGAATGATACTCATAGACATCTCCTATCATTCGTATTTACCGAACCAAGTACTTGGAAGTACGAACTTCTAACTTATCTAGAATGGTTGTGAAGAAGGTTATTAATATCCAATAAATGGCCGCAGCTATTAAATAGATGGTAAGTGGTTCAAATGTTTTCGCTATAATCAAGCTCGACATCTGCAATAATTCCGTGACAGTAATGACCGAGACAAGGGAAGTATCCTTGATTAGCACGATAAATGTGTTGGATAAGGTAGGAATAGAAATTCGAAGACTTTGCGGGAGGATAATTCTCCTTAATGCTTGAGAATACGTCATCCCCATTGCGAGCGATGCTTCCATTTGGCCTTGATCGACAGCAAGAATAGAAGCTCTAAACGATTCTGATAAATAAGCGCCTGCATTTAAGCTTAAAGCCATAATCCCAGAGGATATCGGATCTAAAGAGAGTCCGATTTGCGGTAAGCCGTAGTAGATAACAAATATTTGAACAAGTAAGGGAGTTCCACGGATGATGGATACATATGCAGTGGCAATGCCGTTTAATACTTTTACTTTCAGTATTCTTATAATGGCAGCGAAAAAACCAATAATTAGTGCTATTACAATAGATATGGCTGCTAAAAAAATAGTCATGAGCGTTGCATTCAGTAAGGATGGCAAGGAATCAATAATTATCGTAACATCCATAGCTCTACCTCCTTTTCTACTATTTACAAGGTTGACAAAACCTCTTCTTTAAAATGAATGTGCACACCCAGGCGGTTCAACTCCTCCATAAACGGCTCAAATCTTTCCCTAACAATGAGGCTCTCTACCGGTACAACCCCTGTCTCTATGATTTTCCCAGCTACTATCCATTTCGCCATAATCACTGCAGGAATGGCAGTCGTTTTAGCCATTGACGTAATATTTCGCTCCCCGTCGTATTCATCCACCATTTCCCATGTAAATTTAGTAGCTTGTCCATCCTTCATTCCACTAACTTCAACTCTTAGCACCGTTACATCCTCGTGTGAGGCACCAACCATTTTAGGCGCTAAAATTTGTTCTGCAACTGCTCGAGGAGTTGTAGTAAATCCTGCTACCGAAATAGGTTTATTGTCTAGAAAGCCTAGCTCTCCTAAAACATTCATCTTGCTCCAATGTCCAGGATACCTAACCGTTTTCTCATATAGATTTTTCACCTTATCCTTCAATACATAGGCGGTACTATGCGCATCCGTAATGACTGCTTCACAATCACCTACGGGCTGAGGGAATGTCATCTTTTCTAATCCCGATAATGGAGCTAACTCTACTAGCTGACCATTTTCAACCGCAATGGCAGGCTTTGTATATAGACCTAGCACACTTTCCAATCTAAAAACGACCTGATACCACAAAGGCGGCACTGGATGTCTCGGAATTCCTCCACAAATCATGATTGCCTCTTCTGCTTCGTCTAGCATCTCAATTCCTTGTGCAGCCAAAAAGTTCGTTATACCAGGTGCAACACCACATCCCGGAACGACAATCACCCCTGCATCCCTCGCCGCGTCCATCAATTCCAGCTTTTCTTTGAATAAAGAACCTACTAAATCTACCAAGTGACACTTGGATTCTATTGCTGCTTGTATAGCAAGGAGACTCAGAGAATGAGGAAGACAAGCAACCGCCACATCCGCACCATTCAATACTTCCGCTATACCTTCCATCGTCTCTAAGGAGGCAACCCTTCCATTCACTTTTGTACTATTGGCGATTTCTAAACATCGATCAATGCTTTCTTGTCTGACATCCACCGCTGTGATGAATTTGATTTCAGGGAATGTAGCAAGCTCACCTACGACGGTTGTCCCAATCATTCCTGTACCTAAAACTACAATATGCAAATTTTATTTCCCCCCTAAGCGTCTTTATTGCTCCACAGGATCTGAGCCAAACCATTTTTTATAAATCTCTTTATAGGTCCCATCCTCTTTCATCTCACGTAACGCCTCATTTACCTTCTCTACAAAGTCTTCATTCCCCTTATTAATTGCCATTCCAACCTCGTCCACCTTCAGAATCTCGCTCGCAACCTTGATCGGCAGCTTATTTTCTTTTATGTTATAGCTCATTAACAGCTGGTCATTAATGATCACATCTAATCTTTCATTTTTAAGATCCTCTAAGTAATCCGTAAATGCTTTATAGAGCTTTACATCCGCGCCATCTACACTCCTTGCAATTTCCTCAAAGGTTGTCCCACCGCCAACACCAACTTTTTTCCCCTTGATGTCTTCGAGCTTACTAATATCATTCGTTTCCTCACGGGTGATTAACACCGAGCCTGTAATCACATAGGGATCTGTGAAATCTACACTCTTTTTCCTCTCCTCTGTCACAGTCATTTGACCAATAATAATATCGAACTTATCTGCCTTCAAACCGCCTATTAAACCTTCCCACTTAGAAGTGATAAAGTTAACCTTCACGCCTAATCTTTTTGCAAGCTCATTTGAAATATCTACATCAAAGCCAGTTAATTCACCTTTGTCATCTAAATAGTTAAACGGTGGATATGTTCCTTCAAACGCAACATTCAGCGTCTTCGTTTTCTCCATGCGCTCTAGTACTTTACCTTCTCCAGAACCGCAGCCAGCAACAATCGCTAAGACAAAAACCGTAATAATCACCAACATGAAATTCTTCTTCAAAGCTTGTCCTCCTTATATAAGATTGAGGAAATCATCAACACTACTTCCTTTCCTACAATGTATTCGTTAAGAATCACTTTTATTAACAGATAAACTAATAAACATAAAAAAACCGTAGAACAAGTATCTTGTTCTACGGTTTCTTATAGTTTTTCATTAATAGTCTTAATGTTTCATCAATCCTCAAAAAATGCTAATGGCAACACTGCAATCACACTATATTCTCCCAAATCTACAATCTCCGAAATTTTCAACTGTGTTCATCCATACAAATTGGAAAGCAGAGCTATTCTCTCTTAATTGTTAAATTAATTCCTTTAGAAGACTAAAATAGCGCACACAATGTATTTCTACAATGAAGCTTCCACCTCCTTTTTACAAAAAAAGCTCGACCAATAATATAATCTATATAAAAATCTTAACCACTTATATAAGCATCCTCTTCTACAACCGTTTTCCCTGACTTATTCAGAACTGTCCCATAAATAGCTCCTAATATTTGAAGTTGACCCCCATCATTAACAATATCACCAATCACCTGTGCGCCTTTTTGAATAAAAACAGCTGCTCCCTCTCTGATGATTAAGTTATTATTTATTACACCGTGCAGGTCCATTTTCCCACCCTTTTCTACAACTACTTGTCCTTTTACTTCTCCAAGTATTTCAACATACTCATTTACAACCAAACTATCATTATATATACCTATGATAAAATTCATGCTAACCCTCCTGTTTTATCCATAATTCGACAAAAAAGGGCAATTTCCTTCTATTTCAAAAAATATTATGGTGATATATATTTATCTACTGAAAAGATTAAGTTTGACGGTACCTTACTTGAAAATAAATTAAATCAAAAAGAGGAAATGCCTTTCTGACGAAAAGTCTGAAAGGCATTTCCTAGTTTCAAAAACCATCCTACTTATTTAGCGAATGAGTTGTTTCCATTTTGCTAACAGCACCGTACATTAATAATGGAATACTCCATAAGAAATAATATCTAAAATCATAAAATTCTCCAGAAAACATCTGGACCAAAATCATATATAAAGGCAGACCAGAAAAAACAAATAGAGGAGATTTTCTAAATCTAAAAATTAAAATAATAGAATACATTAAAAAGATTAAAAAGATGAAAGCTCCAAGAAGGCCAATTTCCACCATCATTTCTAACAATAAATTATGTGGATATACATGGCCTGTATGCACTGTAAAGGAATCTATCCCAAATCCAAAGAACGGTTTTTCTTTTATCATCTCTATTGCATCCTCATAGATGATATCTCTTCCAGAGGTATAAACTTTATTTCCATCAAATGTGACGCCAATAATTCTTTCCATAAATACTTTTTTTACTGGCTCATAAATAAAGTACACAATAGCTATGCATAAGGGAATCAGCAATAATTTTTTTAAAGTTAATCTATTATTCGTTTTTATTTTCCCTACAAATAATTTCTTTATTAAAAACATTATTAGGAATACACCAGCTGCACCAACAAGGCCACCTCTTGATCCTACTAATACGATACTTGCTAGGAAAAACAGGACAGCTATTAAATACCAAATCTTTTTCTGAAAAGAATACTTATACAGGGAAGCACAAGTAGCAAAAAACAAAATCCTTGTCGTTACATTTGGACCGCTTAGATTAACGTCCCCCCTTGATGCCCCTGATAAGACACTGAAAATCACGGGAATCGCATAACAAACACCAATTACTATAAAAAATGTAGAAAGGACAGAAAAGAAATCTCGCGGACTCATTCGTCGGACAATGAATACCGTACCGAATAACAGCATTAGCAAAAAGAGTAAACTCACAAACTTACCAACTGCCATATTTGGAGCTAATGTATAAAACAGAGAAATGGCAGAAAGAAATACATAAAAGATTAGTGTTAGCAGAAACACTACTAAGTTATCTCTTATACGCGTTCCTTTCACCGTACCTTTGGTTGCACCTAATAAACAGACTAATAGGAATATGACAAACAAAATATATCTTACTTCCATAGTTATTCCAAGATTTAATCTATTTAACGTAAAAGTTCCCGATAAATAGGTTAAAACTAATACTAACAAAGCTACTTTCATAATTGGCATGTAAAAAATCCTTTTTTATAAAATATATTATACCTTACCCTATTTTAGATGAGTAAAATTTCAAGCTCACAGGTAAATAGATAAATAACAACAAACTAGCAATAACCTTAGCAATAGCTACCCCAATTAACCCGTAGCTAATACATAAGAGTACGGATGTAACTATCAGTATAATCCCATACACTAAAAATACTTTATTAAAATATTTCACACCTTGATATTTCATAATTACCGGTTTTAAAACATCTACACCTCCCATTAGTGCAGTTCCGAGACATATAGGAATAATAAGGTCTTCTATTTGTAATAAAAAACTTGGGTATAATAAATAAACTAGTAAAGGAGTAGTCAATACAGTCAATAGAAAGTAAAACAAGGCCACCACTATAGAACAAAGTATCGTTATATTAACAGTTTTCTTATTTATGCTTTCCTTACTTATAGCTAATTTACCTAAAATAAAGTTTGATAATGGATTCATAATTAGGGAACCAATTCTTGCTGAAATAGACGTTGAATAATATAAACTAACATTTCCAGCTCCCAGTATAGGGAAAATAACAAACCGATCATACTGTGTCAATGAATAGGAAACACCATTATTAAACATTAATTGAAATGAATTAGTGGAACTTAAAGGGCTTTTATCTTTAAATAATTTAAAGAAATCAGTTTTTAAGGTTATATAATAGGTGGCTATTACGGATACAATTTCAGCGAATAGGAAAATGACTAACCAGTTACGTGAATAATAAAATGCAATAACACCCAAAATGGTTCCAACAAAATAATAGACATTTTGTTTGAATATCCCTTTGTGATTGTCTTTAATACGATATTCGGAAATAAAAAAATATCGAACGTTACCTAATAAACAAATGACACCAAAAATAAGGGCCTCTAAATAATTGGTGGAAAAGATAACTATATAAACAATAAATCCGATTACCATCGATAGTAAATTACTCGCTATAAGCAATTTTTTATAAAGATAATTATAGAACTTTTGATCAAGAAGTCTAGCATTTCCAATACTGAAGCCCAACATTGAGGTAATGATATTAATTATTCCAAAAGCTAATACTATTTTTCCAAAAGTATCAATATCATAGTTTCTTGAAATAAAGGGCAAGGCTATGATTTGTTGAACTATAATAAGCAGTGAAAATGAAAAGATATTGATTAGGAATTCAATCAATACTGTTCTATATTTTAAATAATATTTTATTTTTTCTAATAGTCCGCGCTTCAACTAAACATCTTCCTTCTTCATTAAATACAATAAGGAATATTTTTCTTTTCTATAAACTCCAGTAAACAAATCCTCTAGATACTGACTCTTTTCTATTTAGAAGTCCTTTTATATCTATAAGAACCTTATTTTCATTTTGATATAACTCACTTAAATAGTTTAAATTGTACTCTTCTTTAAAAATATAATGATTCACTGCTAATACTACGGCATTTAAATCTTTTAAATCTGCCTTGTCTACAAGGTGTATTCTATAGGAGTTCCAAACATCCTCCTTATCTGCAACCGGATCATGCACTATTACTTCTACACCAAACTCTTCAAGTTCTTTAATAATATCGATGATCTTCGTATTTCTTACATCAGAACAATTCTCTTTAAACGTAATACCTAAGATGGCAACTTTTGCGCCTTTTATAGGTTGCTCAGCCTTTATTAATTTCTTAATAATGTTTTGTGCAACATATATCCCCATATCGTCATTAATTTTTCTGCCAGCTAAAATAATTTGAGAGTGATATCCCAATTGCTCAGCCTTATAAGTAAAATAGTATGGATCTACTCCAATACAATGTCCTCCTACCAAACCGGGTGTGAATCTTAGAAAGTTCCACTTGGTACCAGCAGCCTCTAGTACAGCTTTTGTATCGATATCCATTTTATTGAATACCATAGATAATTCATTCATAAAGGCAATATTAATATCTCTTTGAGAATTTTCAATTACTTTTGAGGCTTCTGCCACTTTGATAGATTCGGCTTGGTGGACCCCCGCTTCTATGATAGCTCCATAAACTTTTGAAATTATGTCAAGTGTACTTTCATCTGAACCAGAGACTACCTTCGTAATTTTTGTTAATGTATGTACTTTATCACCTGGATTAATACGTTCAGGTGAATAACCAACTGTAAAATCCACACCAAACTTCAGGCCTGACTCCTTTTCTAAAACCGGAATACAAACTTCCTCTGTAGTCCCGGGATATACTGTTGATTCATATACAACAATTGAACCCTTCGTTAGATTTCTGCCAATCGTTTTACTTGCTTCGATTACCGGATTTAAATCTGGTGTTTTATCACTATTTATTGGAGTTGGAACAGCCACTATGTGAAACTTACAGTCTCTCAAAATAGCTTCTTCATTAGAAAATACCACTGTTGAACTTTTTATCGCTTCATCCCCAACTTCGTCTGTTATATCAATTCCAGCTAAATATTTATCCAACTTCTTTTTATTTACATCGAAACCTATCACGCTAAACTTTTTTGCTAACTCAATAGCAAGAGGCAGACCAACATATCCTAATCCAATAACTGAAATTTTTTCTATATTACTTGTTAGTTTCTCATAAAGGGTCATCTAATTATCTCTCCTATATCAAGCATTCTCTATCACACCAATTAATTTTTCGGTTAACTTATTAAAGTCAAACTCATATGCAATCCTTCTCGCATTTTCTCCCATTAATATTTGCTCATGCTTATTTGTTATTGCCCGTTCAATTGCTTTAGCAATTTCCTCAGCATTTTGGATTGTCGCACTAATGCCACATTCGTATTTTTGGCAAATACTATAGCCCGTCGTATATGTTTGAACAATACATTTACCTGCAGCCAAATACTCAAAAAACTTATTCTGACTTTGACCGTATTTATCTAGACTTGTACTAGAATTATGTAGTATATTTACATCTGCTTTTTTAAGAATGGAAGGTACATATTTTTTTTCTACTCGACCTTTGAATAGAACATTCGTTATTTTTTCCTCGCTGCATCTTTTCTTTAATAGTTCTTCCTCGTCACCAGAACCATAAATTAAAAATCTTACGTCATCTAGACCCTTATGTTGAATAATTTTTGCAGCTTCCAACAACATTCCAAGATTGTTAACCTTTCGAATAGAACCAGCATAGACAATGTTTATATAATCTTGATTATCTAAATCTGGATCGGAAACTTGAAATAGTTCACTGTTTAAATCAAAAGTATCAATCACAACGCCATTGCTAATATGATGGACCTTGGATAAATCTATCTCAGCATCCCAGCCTTGATGAATAATATAATCTTTGCCACCTTCCCAAGTCATAATAATAGAATCAGCATTTTTATATATCCACTTTTCACCTTTATATAAGGTCTTCGCGATTAAACTGTTCCTTTTTAAACTACCGTAAGCAACAATGCTTTCTGGCCACAAATCTCTTACCTCGCAAATACATTTAATACCGAATTTTTTTGCAAGCTTGATCCCAGCGACTAACGTTAACGGATGGACACTAGAAGCAAGTATGACATCTGGCTTTCCGTGTTTCGCTGCATATTCTTTCCCTACAGAAAGAATATTTTTATAAAAAGCCAACATATTTTTTATCCTTTGCTTCCCATTTCCTATATAGGTTGGTGTTTTGACAAAGGTAAATGGAATGCCATTAGCAGTTTCGGTACTATATAATTTCTCATTTGTAAGGATATTCTCGTTACTGTTATGGATAGTTGAAGCACAAAATATAGTAGGGAGGTACCCTTTCTCCCTCAAACTTTCTGCAAACCAGAAATGTCTGCCCGCTTTATCCTTGAACATACTTGTCGCATAGTGATTTATAATCCAAATATTTCTTTTCATCCTCTTACTCTCCTAACAGGGACTCCTACATAGGTCCCTGGCACCGTTATATCGCTAATAACTACACCTGCAGCACCGATATTACATTTTGCTATAATATTTATGTTATTACTTACAATACTTCCAATACCTAACCAAGATTCTTCCCCAACATTGACAGTTCCCGCAAGATGCGCACCTGGTGAAATGTGAACAAAGTCTTCTATACGATTGTCATGATCTATTGTGGAACCCGTGTTTATGATGCAACCTTTTCCTATTTTGGTACAACAATTAATTACGACTCCAGCCATTACAACAGATCCACTACCAATTTCAACTTGTTCTCCTATAGTGGAATCTGGATGAATGAGTACTGGAATATTTACACCTGCTTTTTCAAGGATTAAATGAATCTTTTTTCTCGTTATATTGTTTCCAATACCTACGAACATCTCATAGTGGTCCATGTACTTAATAAAATCTCTTGAGGATCCTAGTACCTCTAGCCCCATGACAGATTTTAGCTCTTCGTCATCATCTAAAAATGCAATACTTTTCCACTTATCCATTTTTAAAGCAATATCTGCAAGTACTTTTCCATGCCCACTCGCACCAATTATTAAAAGTTTCTTTGTCATACCTGGACTCTTTCCTTCTTTGTTCCTTTAAATGGTTCCATAGTTTCTGAAGAAGTAGAACTGATGCCTTCTCTCACTAAAACTTTTTTTATCGTCAACATGATAATTTTCCAATCCCCAATAAAGCTCACATTATCTACGTATTGAACATCTAACTCAAATTTATCTTCCCAGCTAATAGCATTTCTTCCGTTAGCTTGAGCTAGTCCTGATAATCCTGGTCGAACCTCATGTCTACGTTTTTGCTGTTCATTATAGAGTGGAAGATACTGAACTAATAGTGGTCTAGGACCTATGATTGACATATCTCCTTTTAAAATATTAAAGAGTTCTGGTAATTCGTCTAGCGAGGTGGAACGAAGAAATTTCCCAAATTTAGTTAGCCTGATATCATCAGGGAGCAGGTCTCCATTTCCATCTGTTTCATCGGTCATCGTTCTAAATTTATACATCATGAAAATCTTTTCATTTAGCCCTGGTCTTGGCTGTTTAAATAAGATAGGACTCCCAAGCTTCACTCTGACTAAACTAGCTACTACTACAAGTATTGGACTGAGAACAAGAATGGCAATTAAGGAGAGAAGAAAATCCATCGGCCTTTTCATAAACTTCTTATAAATACCACCTTTTGACTTGTTCTTCATTTTAGCCACAACCCTTTTATAATGTTACATACTCTATTTAGGTCCTCGTCTGACATTTTCGTGTCTGAAGGCAAACATACCCCATTTTCAAAGAGCTTCTCCGAAAAACCACTTCCAATATAATCATACTTTTCAAAGAACGGCTGCATATGCATTGGTTTCCATACAGGTCTGGATTCAATATTTTCTTGTTCAAGAGCATCCATGATATCTCTTGGTCTTATGTGACCGTTTAAGACGATGGAACTTAACCAATAATTAGGTTCATTCCAGCTATTACTTGGCATAAATTCAATGGAGTCTATTTCTTCAAGCTCTCGCTTGTAAAATTCGAAAATATAGTTTTTCTTTTTGACTCTTTGTTCTAGAATCTTCAGCTGTCCTCTACCAATTCCGGCTACGACATTGCTCATCCGATAGTTAAATCCTAATTCGCTATGCTGGTAATGCCTTGCTGGATCTCTTGATTGGGTTGCCCAAAATCTTGCCTTTGCAATACGTTCTTCATTATCTGAAATAAGTACCCCACCACCAGAAGTTGTGATGATTTTATTCCCATTAAAAGAGAAAATACCATAATCACCAAATGTGCCTGTGTGCTTCCCTTTATAATAAGTTCCCAGAGACTCTGCCGCATCCTCAATAACCGCTACATTATGTCTGTTACAAATTTCCATGATTTTATCCATATCTGCGGATAAACCATACAAGTGGACCACAATTACAGCCTTAACGTTAGGATACTTTTCGAATGCCTCTTCTAATGCTTTGGGACTTATATTCCATGTTTCATGATCACTATCGATAAAGACAGGAATTGCTTTTTGATAAATAATTGGATTTGCGGTAGCTGAAAAAGTCAATGTAGGACAAAAAACAATATCTCCCTCTTCTACCCCTGCTGCCTTCAGAGCTAAATGAAGAGCAGCTGTTCCAGAAGAAAGAGCGGCCACTGCCCTTGTTCCAACTTTTTTAGCTATTTCTCTTTCAAAACCATCTACATTTTCTCCTAGAGGAGCTATCCAATTTGTATCAAATGCATCCTGTATATATTGCAACTCATAACCTTCCTCACTCATATGTGGTGAAGAAAGAAATATTCTTTCTTTCGGTCTAGTCGATAACATCTTTCAAGCTTCCTTCCGTTACTAAATAATAGTTTTATAGACAGTTTCTAATATTATATTGATTGAATTTTCTATTACGACATTTTAGTTTATTGCTATTTGAGCGAGCTTTTTCTCTTCTAGCTAATACTCAATCAATCTTTGAGTCTTCAATAGTTACTCTTACAATAGGAGTTATATTCCTATTAGGCCTCTCTAGCCAGTTGATTAATTAGTTCTTCTACATTTTTCCGATTTGCAAGACCTATTAAGGTATTCTTTAATTCCTCTATTGTCATGTTAGGGAGCTTTTCTAATATATATATTAATTCCAACTCGCTAATTGGCGTTGCTTTCCCGATATGAATCTTCGGATGAATATATTTACTTTGAATTTCATCCTCGTCTAGCAGTTCTTCATATAGCTTTTCTCCAGGTCTAATACCAGAGAATTGAATACCAATTTCTTCTTCACTGAATCCCGATAGTCTAATTAAATTTTTAGCTAGGTCAACAATTTTTACTGGCTCTCCCATATCTAGAACAAAAACCTCGCCACCCTGCGCAAGGGTTCCTGCTTGTATGACTAATCTCGAAGCCTCAGGTATTGTCATAAAATAACGAGTCATTTCTGGATCCGTTACGGTGATTGGTCCACCCTCTGCAATTTGCTTTTTAAATAAAGGCACCACACTACCACGTGAACCAAGTACATTTCCAAACCTTACTGCGGCGAATTTTGTCCCACTAAATCTCGCAATATTTTGAATAATCATCTCAGCAAAACGCTTAGTTGCGCCCATTATATTCGGAGGATTCACTGCTTTATCGGTAGAGATTAAAACGAAGTGACCCACTCCAAACTTATCTGCAGCCTCTGCAACATTCTTTGTTCCAAATATATTGTTTTTAACTGCTTCCATTGGGTTATATTCCATTAAAGGAACATGCTTATGTGCAGCTGCATGATAAATCACATCAGGTTTATAATCTGCAACTATCTCGAAAATTCGGTTTCTGTCTTGTACATCTGCAATAATGGGAATAATTTCTGTGTTTACTGAAACTTTTTTTCGTAATTCCATGTCTATGGTGTAAATAGAGTTTTCTCCATGGCCAAGTAACAAAAGTCTTTTAGGATTGAATTCAGCAACCTGTCTACATATTTCAGATCCAATAGATCCCCCTGCACCGGTAATTAGTATAGTTTTGTTTGAAATTTTAGAGGCTATTAAATCTAAGTCCAGTTCCACCTCATCACGTCCAAGTAAGTCCTCGATTCGCACATCTCGAATTTCATTTATTGAAACCTTGCCTGTTAGTAAGTCTTCAATTAGTGGCATTATTTGCGTATGGATACCAGTATCTAAGCACTTTCTCATCAGCAAAGAACTAGATGCCTTGTCTAAAGAAGGAATGGCAACGATAATATGCTCAATATCCAAATCCTTCACAACGTCCCTAATAATATCCGTACCACCTACTACACGTATCCCAAAAATTTCTAGCCCCTTCTTCGTAGGCTGGTCATCTAAAAAAGCAACAGGGATCAGAGGGGAATCTGTATTTTTTAATAGCTGTCTAGTAATCATTGTCCCAGCAGACCCTGCACCAATGATTAAAGTTCTCTTTTTTGAACAAAGCTTTTCCTTTTTTTGTCCAAAGAAGTCTTTAAAAATCCTCCATGATAATCTGGAGCCTCCAATTAGTAAGAGATGAATCATCCATGTAATAGCTAGTGTTCTAAATAACACATCACCTCTAATAGCAAACTGAACAATTCCTACAATTAGGATTGATAACGTGACTGCCCTAAAAATGGAGATAAGTTCTTGAATCGAAGCATATGACCATACCTTCCTGTAAAGTCCAAAATACATTGCACAAACATGGTGTGATATAAAAATAGTCAAAGAGCTTATCAGGACAAATTGATTTGTAAAGGGATTATCAATTGGATGAAGTAAATAATAGCCAATGTAAATGGAAGAAATCACAATTACTGAGTCTACTAACAGAAGTAAAGACATCCTTTTTTTTAAAGACATGCAAAATCCCTCCATGTTTTGTGTAAAAATTTTCTAGAGTTAAGCATAATATTTAACTATAGATTTACTATTTGGCTATTATACACCAGCCTTTAGTGGTACTGAAGGAATAAAATGGAAGAGAAGATATATTGAAAAAATAACTAGGTAGTATCACTTAATCCTTTTTACACAATTAAGGAAACTAATTATTTTTAATGAGGAAATATATACACTATTTCTTTTTACTTTAATTCTAATTTTGGTAGGTTACGACTAAAAATAACCTTTTTGTCATATTAAGCAAGACTTTCTATTCTTTTTTTGTCAAAAAACGTTTTTTGCTGGTAATTGGTGAAGAATTTAACGGAATCTTGGAGAAATATATTCATCTATGACTATAAAAAAAGGAAGTAACTTTTCATTTCAAGTTCCTTCCTGTGCAATATATAATTAAAAGTTAAGTAACTTTTTTTACAATAGGTTATTTAGGCAAATAGATTCCACCATTTCTTTTTTTCGAATTCTTGTGGCTCTAAAAGTATTATTTCCTCATTTTCAATAATTCTGGCATTATTCTCTAGGAGCACATCCACCATATCTAGCATTTTATGCTTTTCTAGGTGACGCAGTCCTTGATCAAATTTATAAGGTCGAGATTGACTATTATGAACGTCAGAGCCATATGTATGAACCAAATTAGCATCAAGCAACTGTATGGAGAGCTTTTGAATTGCTCTACCAAAATGTCCCGCCAAGCTTCCAGAGGTAATTTGAGCAATCGCTCCATGGTCAATAAGTCTTTTTAATCTTGTCGGATTCTCAGCTATCGCTCGATTTCTTTCAGGATGGGCGATAATAGGAATAATATTCATTAATGATAGCTCGTGAACGATATCTATAGTATATGGTGGTATTCCTTGAGAGGGTAATTCTAACAAGAGATACTTTGAATCTGCGAGAGTATGTATTTTCCTTTCTTTTAAAAGCATGACTAAATCATCTCTTAAGCGTACCTCATGCCCCAAGTGAATTTTAATAGGCAGCTTTAGATTACTAACTTCCTGATTCAGTTGGTTGACTTGCCTAATAACCTCCTCTCCATCTGCATGGAATAAAGGATGAATGGCATGAGAAGTAGCGATTATTTCTGTTATCCCTTCCTCCACTGCCATTTCAAGCAGATTTAGCGATTCATCTTTATCTTTTGGACCATCATCTAATCCAAATAATATATGACTATGAATATCTATCATTCACTAACTCAACTACCCTTCCTATTAGATAGTAAAAAGGAGCATAAGGCTACTAACTCCCTTTACTCCTGATCTCCATAATATTGGTGATAATAACTGTTCTTTTCTAATTTAAAGTTATTTAGAATAGCTCCAATTACTTTTGCTTTTGAAACAGTTAGCAGCTCTTTTGCCTTTATGGCACTCTCCTTATCCGTTGAACCAGCACTTATTACCAAAATAGTCCCATCACTTTTATTCGCCAAAATTTGAGCGTCTGTTACAGATAGCAATGGCGGAGCATCGAAAATAATCAAATCAAAATCGTTCTTTAACTCCTCGATTATTTCATCTATCACTTTCCCACTCAACAACTCAGCTGGATTAGGGGGGATTGGTCCGCTTGTAATAACAAAGAGATTATCTATATCTGTTTGCTTCACTGCCTCTTTTAAGGCCGTTTTCTTGGTAAGAACGTTAGATAAGCCTATCGTATTTGTTTGATGAAATGTGTGTTGCACAGTGGGCTTTCGCATATCTCCATCTATTAAAACTACTTTCTTTCCCTCTTGTGCAAATAGGCAGGCTAAGTTTGCTGATGCAGTGGACTTCCCCTCCGCCTGTAAAGATGAGGTGAATAATAGAGTTCGAAGTTCTCCCTCAGGTCTCGAAAAGTTTATATTAGTTCGAGCCGTACGAAACTGCTCAGAAACAAAGGATTTTGGATCAGTTAGCACTACTAATTTACGTGCAATCTGTTGAAGATTTTTTTTCTTTTTGGACATATTTTATACACTCACTTTCGTCTACGAGACTGAACTAGGGGCTTGCTATTAGAAAAGGGACTAATCAATCCTAGTATTGGTAATCCTAGAATATCCTCAACATCTTGCTCATTTTTAATTGTAGTATCTAGATACTCCATTAAAAATGCCAGCCCCATACCAATCATTAATCCGATTATCGCTCCAATCACCATATTAAGTATGGGATTGGGCTTCACTGGAGATGGATCCTCCATATGCTCTGCCTGAGAAAGGATATTAACATTGTCCATATTCATGAGTCTTTTCACTTCATCCTGAAAGACAGATGCTGTGGTGTTTGCAATATCTACTGCTTGATAATACTCTGTATCCTGAGCCGTAATATTTACTACTTGAGAATTTTCAGCATTTGTCACTGTAATTTTTTCTGTCAAAGAAGCAGGAGTAGTATCAAGGTCAAGTTGCTCAATAACCTTTCCAAGAATGGCAGGACTTTTAATAATTACATTATATGTATTAATTAATTGTAGATTCGTTTGAATCTCCTGTGAATTATATGGCTGTTGCTCAAGATTGTCTGTCTTGTTTACTAATATTTGTGTAGAAGCCTGATATACGGGAGTTATTAGAAAATAACTAACTACTCCAGCTATGATTACTCCTAATGCCGCTAAGCTAATAATCAACCATATTCTTTTCTTTAAGGCTTTCATGAAGTCCTGTAATCTGATAGTTTCTTCCATGTATGCTTACTTCTCCTTCTTTTACATAATTTACGCATCCTAATCCTAGCATGAAATTCACACTAGCATAGCATAATCCCACTTTTCACCATGCTAATAATTAGCATAGGTCCTCCAAAATATTGTTTACTCTCACAATTTTATAGAATAAGATTTTACCACATTCTACTTTATTTTATTGCCAGCCAAGAAAGAGAAAACCTTCAAGAAGGCTTAAAAGAAGACATTTTGCTTATATGCTCATGAAGTTGATTGTAGCAATTAACAAAAATGTCTCCTCATTAATTAATTGTTAGTTGCCCAAAGCTTTAGTCAAGATTCCTTCTCTTCTTGCCTTTTTTTTCTCCTCATATTCTTCCTTAAAGCTTTGTGCATATGACTTATCAAAGCCATTTTTCACTAAATCGTTTTCCAACATTGTCAATACACCATAAAAAACGGTATCCGTGCTTTTCTCTAAGCTATTAGCCGAACTCATATATTTGTTATAAAAATATCCAAACTCGATACTCTCACCACTTGCTTTTTTATCCTGGTACTCTTTTTTTGCATGTCCAACTAATGCACTTATTTTCTTGTCTGCCTGTGATTCGAGCTCACTGAATATAGGAACATACTTCTGTTTAATAGATGCTACAGTTACCTCTTGCTCATTGTTCTTTCCTGCTTTTGTTGGAGTTTGAGGGTTTGAGATATTCTTAGTATCTCCTGTCTCCTCAGAAGCAGCTGAGCTTGTCAATTTGGTAGCATTAGAATTCTGAGCTGAGGTATCACCTGATTCAGCCTCTATAAGATTCTCTCCCTCTCCTTTACCTAGTTCGCTCACATTTCCTTCTGAATCAAAAGTAATTTTACTTCCGTCGGGTAATTCTACTATATATGGATCCTCCACAATTTTTTCGACTTCTCCGTCCGCCACATCATACTGTTTGAATTTAAACTCATAAAGTAAATATCCCCCGACTGCCACAATTAAAACAAAAAAAGATAGGAGCAAGATTTTTGTCTTTCTTCCTTTTTTCATAGAATTCCCCTTTTTCACATTTTTTTCAGTTTACCATGAAGCATTTACAAACTGTAGGCAAGATAACAATTTGAGATAATGGACCCTGTACTTAACCTGCCATATTAAATGTTTATACAGCTAAAGATATAGTAAAAAACAGCTATGAGTTAGTAGGGAAGTTGAATAGGCATCTTGAAAAACAACCAGCTATCCACTTGATAACTGGTTGTTTTTTCTTCCTATATTAAAATTTAAAATAGTAAACGTCATTTATTTGATTGACATCATGTGTACCCGTAACTGTAAAGGAAACTGTTGATCCAGTTAAGAAAGCGATGGGGCTTGTAGGTGAAATATTTGCTTTAGTCATACCTTTTGCAAGTAAGTCATTTAAATTTATACCATTATTATTTTCTGCAGTTTCAGATATAGTTTGGGTAATGCCCAATGGTGATACCAAGGTAATTACCGCTGTTTCCACCACCGTATTTGTATGGAATACATCTAATACCGGTTTTGAAACTTCATTAAACTCACCAATCGTAGTGCTATTATCTTTAATATTTACCTGGATAGTTTTATCATTTAATGTTAGGTCAATTTTCTCCTCTAGTGAACTGTCTATCCCATCTACAGCCGATTTAATCATAGAATTTAAAGCTACATTCCCTTCCGTAACTGGTCCAGGTGTTGGAATGATAATGGGATTTTCTGAATCAGGAACTTTTGATTCTGTACGAACAATAAAGGACGCTAATTGTCCGCGTTTCACTGGTGATCCAGGCTCAAAGGTTGTCGCAGTGGCACCCTTTGTAATTCCCAAGTCTACTAAAGTTTGAACATATCCTTTATACCAATGATGAGGTTTTACATCCGTGAAAGTATTATCTATTTCTGTTGCTTCCGGAAGTTTAAAAGCTAGCGATAGTATTTTAGACATTTGTGCTCGCGTCAACGTGTCACCTGGGCGAAACGTATTGTCTTCCGTGAAACCAGTAATAATCCCTTCATTCACAAGTGCAGCGATAGGACCGTAGTAAGTATGATTAGTACTAACATCCGCAAATCCTGGATTTTTAACGTCTATCGTGTCTAGTTCTAGGGCCATGGCAATTATTTTCGCAGCTTGTCCACGTGTAACAGATCCATTTGGCTTAAAGGTATTATCTTCAAATCCTTTGATAATACCGCGATCTGCTAATTCTAACACTGCCTCATAGTGACCGTTTGAAGGAAGAAGATCTTTGAAGGTGTTTTCTGCAGCGTCGGAACTAACCGAAGCAGTTGTAACAAAAGCACCGGATGCCAAAGAAGCAGCCAAGGCAGCCTTGAAAAATTTACTGGATAAATAATTAGATTTTTTCACTTAAAATTCCTCCTTGTTTGTTAGTATATTCTTAATAGTGAAGCAAATTCTAGTAAATAATAACACACTATATCCTGATTCTGTTAAAGATAAATCTATAAAAAAATCTAGTAAGAGGAATTTTGTAGATAAATGTCGAGCTATTTTATAGTTTAAAATGGTGCATCTTAAATTTTTTTCTAGAATTCATGAAATTTTTTTAGCTATCGCTTATTATTTAGCATAATTTAGTTTCATTTGAAAATTTAATGAAATCTTAAAATCTACTAACAAAAAAGTTATTCTTACTTTTTTAGGTTTTGTTGATTTGTATTTTAATAAAAATTTCCCGTAAGCATTTATAAATTCCCTTCACAAAAAAAGAGTTCGGGAAAACCCGAACTCCTGAAACTTTTTGGGGATATTAAATACTTATTTCCTCTTGTTATTTCTTTCCCCAATTATCAAATATGTTTTTCATCTTTCTTATTTCGATTTTTTTCGTTGTTTTGTGACCAACTAAGTCCTCTACTTCAATTACAAAGGTATTTTTACCATCTACTAAGGACAATTCTAGCTCTAAATCTTTCTTAAATCCTGCCATTTTATATGGCTCTGAAAGATCTTGGGCAAATCTCTCATCTCCGTTTACTCTCACTCTGATTTCATCAAAGTTATCTTGAACGGAAACTTTTACTTTTACCTTGTCATTCAATGTAATTAGCGGATAGATACTTTTAATCGTTAGCTTTGGAGCTTGTGTATCCACAAAAACTTTACGGCTAATTTGCATTTTATTTTCATATTCATCAATTGCTGTTACAGAGATATCCTGTACCCCATCCTTCAGCGTCAAAGTATGAGAGAAGTTTTCTCCATCAAAACTATCTGCTTTCTTTCCGTTGATCGTCAACGTTTCAATAGCCGAATCATCTTCTACACGTCCCTTTACTTCTACTTTGCTCTTATTAAAAGCATCGAAATATGCCGGGCTGTCGATGTAGATGACTGGTTTTGTTGTATCCTCTTCCTCCTCTTCTTCTCTCTCCGTTTCTAACAAGTGAGTAGTAGAATTAAAGGCACCATCGAAAAACACTACTTCCAGCTTGTCATCCGCTTGGATATCTTGCGTGATGGTAAATTGTGTTTCGGAGCTTTCTAAGTAGTCATCCTCCTGATCAACGCTTACCACTTCACCGTTCACAAGCACTTGCCATTTTCTTGCCCCAGTACCGTTTTGATTGTCCTGGAAATTAACAACTGTGATGGTCTTCGTCTCTTGGTTCAAAGTTGCATCTGCAGTAGGAGCTACTGTATCTACTTTTACCGGGAGTTTAATGGATTGCCATTCTGCTCCCTCGTAGTCTATTACTCCGCTAACTTGTAGGAAGTAATCGCCATCTGCAGCTAATTGGTTATTTATTTTTCCATCCCAAGCATAGTTGTTATTGTATTTATAAGGGTTTGAGCTAATGTAGTTCTTTGTTAAGTTTCGGTCTGTGCGAATTGTTCGAAGTGATTTTCCATCTGCACTTAATACTTCTACTTTTAGATTTTTCACGTTTCGGAATAAAGAGAAGACCGGTAAAGCCTTATCTCTCATACCATCTCCATTTGGAGAGAATCCGAAATAGTCAGGGTGAAAGCTTCCATCTCCATCGATAAAATTACCTTGATCATCTACTAATCCAGTGTATCCCCAATATGCTTTAGTTTCCCACATGAAATAATCAAAGATTCTTGCATCGTCCCATTCTCCGTTAAATCCGTAGAAAGGAACCGTAAGAGGTACGTTTCCAGTTACCTCTTCATTACTGTCCGTTAAAGTAACAAAGCCATCCACAAAGAATCCATTCGTGAAGGTTTCTTTTAAGCTTTCTAAGTTTGCTACATCTACTTGAACTGTGAGTGTTGCCGAACCATTTGCAGGGATTGTCAGCTGTTCAGGTGTATCAATCGCTACATCCTCCGTAACAACAGCGGAACCGATTTGATTTGGAGCAGTAACCACATCGCCACCAACAGACGTTGCGTTATCTACTTGTACAGCAACATCCACATCATAAGTTTTTTCTTCATCTGAATAGTTTTGCGCTTGTAAAGTAAAGGAAATGCTATTATTCTCAATTTCTTTTAAAGCAACCTTTGCTAGTCCTGTTTCTTCATTTGTCACAACTACATCTGTAGCTAATGCGTTTGCAAGCTGCATTAATCCTGCTCCTTGACGTCTCGGAGATACATATTCTCCAGGATTAAACTCTACAGGCTTTGCAGTATTCATTAGTAAGTTTTTAGCTAAACGAACTCTTTCAGAATCCGCTAAGTTAAAGTCGTTGTCGATTCTTTCTAGAATCAGCGCTGCTCCACCAGCTACGTGCGGTGCAGCCATGGAAGTTCCACTCATGATTCCGTACTTATTGTCATTTAACGTAGAGAAAATGTTTCCTCCTGGAGCCGTCACTTCAGGCTTGAAGTCCAAGTTAGGAGTTGGTCCCCATGAGGTAAAGGCACTCATTTCTCCAGCCGTCGGGTTAGCAGTTTCGATAAATTCACCTTCAAATGAAACGGTTACTGTTCCATTAGCATTGATTGCTTCCTTCAGTTTTTTCCCATCGTTTTGTAATGCGAATAGATAAGGTATGTTGATAGCTGGATCCGATGCCATGTTGATCGTTCCACTTGTATTATTATAGATAATGATTCCTGCTGCACCTGCCTGTTGAGCATTTAGAGCTTTATCAACAAAACCGATCGTCCCACGTTCCACCAATGCTATTTTTCCAGTGAAATCCTTGCCTTCAAAGTCGCTAGGTTGACCAATACCAGCATCTAGCACCTCTACAGGTCCATTGAATTTCTCCATTGGGTCTGCTGCATTTGCTAATAAATATAAGGCTTGCCCAGCTGCTGCTCCATCGATTTGATAATTAAAGCTGTAAGAAGTGATGAAACTATTTTCAAAGGATGCAACACCAAAGGAATCTCTTGATACACTTGGCGATCCAGTTAAACCATAGTCTTGGTTTTCAGCAAGCGGATAAAAATACCCATCTCCGTATAGCGCTGAGTTACCTGCAGAGATTGCAACTAACACACCATTATCTGTTGCACGTTTCACTGCTTGTTGCTCCGGACTTGAATCATCCACAAAACCAGCCGTCGCCCCTAAAGACATGTTGATCACGTCTGCGCCAAGCTTAATCGCATCGTCGATTGCTTTGATATAAATATCTCCATAGGTGGAAGAGAAGCCTGGGTCATTGCCGAAAACCTTTAACGCTAATAACTGCGCCTCAGGAGCCACCCCTTTTACTCCGTTTCCTTCTTCCTCACCATTAGCCCCAACTGTCCCAGCAACATGCATACCATGCATGGAAGCATCTGGTCCTAAATCTAGTATTTCATTGTTACCATCCATATAGTTATAGCCAAAAGGAACTTTTTCTGTATAGAATTGACCTTGTTCCAGTGTTCCATTTGCTAAGAAGGAGTTAACTTCTTCCTCTGTTAGTTCAGCAGCGGCGTTGTCTGAAAGAATCATGTCCTTATGACTTGGATCGATTCCCGTATCAATAATCCCCACTACCATCCCTTCCCCACGGAAGTTATAGTCATTCCAAGCCTGTTGTGCTTGTACTAATTCTTTCGAGTAAACCATTTCTGGCTTGATAGAAGGGCGGTCATATTTAGTAGATTCATATACTGCCTTAACACCAGGTGTTGCAGCTATTTCCTCCACAAATTTCGCTTCTACTTCTGCAGAGAAACCATTAAAGACAGTCGTGAAGCTCTCCAACACTTCTATAGAAGGAGTTTCTTTCTCGATTGTCGCTTGTACACTTACTTGTTCTTCTTCTACGTTCTCTTCTAACGTTCTTCGTTCATTTTTGTTTAGTTTTTTGTACAATAAACCTCTTTGTGTAGCCTTTTCTATAGTAGGAGCGTTAGTCAGCTCTACTATAATTCTTACTTTTTCATCCGGATTCTCTGGGTTCGCCAGATTCTTCGGAAGAACATTTTCTGTTTTTTGCTTTAACTGTAGATTGTTTGAATTGTTCGGTGACATCCCGAACACAGAGCTGGTGAATGCCAACATAAAGACCACAGTTAATAGCAAGGTTTTTTTGATTGTAGCCAAACTTATCCCCCCATTTTTCTAATTAACACCATTTCTTACAATAGTCCTGGTGCGTATAATAGAATTTATCATATTTTCTCATTATTTCAAAGATAAAGATAATATGATAAACGTTACGTGTTTGTTTCTTTTCTGTAAAAAATTGTTGACTTTTTCATGTATTTTCTGATTTGTTGTAAACTTTTATAAAAACACCTACTTTTTGTCTATCGTTACAAAAAAGTTGTTATTACTGCAGGCTTAGATGAGTAGTAAATTGGGAGTTGTTTGGAATTTTTTATCTAGTAATTATTATTCTATTTCTTCTATTTAAAATGAATATAGAGATTCATTTTTATATAATCAATAGACCTAGAAGCGAAGGAGTATAAGGGAGAAATTATTTCTTATTTTTCGGACCTGTGGTTCTTCGCTGCGTCGGACGCTTTCCGGAGGCCAACAGGATGTTGGTCAGGAAAACGTTGTCACACGATGTGACGTTCTTAGTTTTCCCTCCACAAGGTAAGCCAGCACCCAACGCTAACGCGCGTGGCTGTGCTGTCTTACCTACCACCCTGCTCCCACAGGAGTCGTCGACGCTGCTCCGAACCAATAGAGTTACTTACTATAAAGAGATATTGATTAATAGATTTCAAAAAAGACATACTTCATCAAGCAAGATATATGTTTTGTCCTATTTTCTATATTTCTACTGTTACCAGAAGCTCATTCTCTCTTATTATTTATTAGAGATATCTCCAGTGAAAAAATTTGTTGCTATGATGTATTTTTTCTACTTCAACAGCAGTGTACAAACCATTTTCACAAAACAAGAAAAGTTAGTCGAGGGGATTTTAAGATCCAGAGAATAGATTATCGTAAAAATTGGGGGGAATATCGTAATAATGTAGATGAATGTCGTAAAAAGGGGGGACAATGTCGTAAAAATGAATGGAAATATCGTAAATAGAGGTCCAATGTCGTAATAATTAGTGGTAATGTCGTAAAAAAGCGAGACAATGTCGTAAAAACTAGAAAATGCCGCACGACATTAAAAGACTACTAGGAAACCTAGTAGTCCGGCAAGAAATTATTTTCCATTAAATTCACGAAAATCTTGGTAACGTGTGCTCTGGTTGCTGGCTCGCCAGGCAGGAAGTTACCATTATTACCTGATACTATTTTAAACTCGTATAGCATGGAGATAGCATTTTGTGTTTCTTCATCGTATTGTCCATAATCCAAGAAAGGAGCTTTTACGGTTGGCACATATTCTTTTCCATAGTGAAAATTATATAAACGCTTTAGCATTAATGCCAGCTGAGCTCGAGTAACTTCATCATTTGGCTTTAATTCTGTGTTACCTTTAACAATACCGTATTTATAAGCTGTTGCGATTTCAACTTGTGTTTCCTCAGAAAAATTCACTACATCGGTGAATGGAGCTGGTTGTTCCGTTTCAACGCCAAGCAAACGAACTACTAAGCTAACTGCCTGCACTCTCGTCATCGGTGCATTCGGTTTAAACGTGCCGTCTTCGAATCCTTTGAATAAACCAAGTGAGGTCGCTTTCTCCATATACTGAGATACCCAATGTCCTTTCACGTCTGGGAACACCGGAATGTCATGTATGGGATTTGGGGATGGTGTTGTTGTTGAATCTGTAGGCAACTCGATTTGATCTTCATCAACCTTCAATTCCGTCTGGTGAGAAGAAGCTTCTACTAGAATTTTCTGCTCAAAGGCATTTGTATTCGCAAATGTGTTAATAGGCAGTAACATCAAAGATAACATCTCTATTGCCATTAATACTATAAGTAATCTTCTGTTTTTTTGTTTCGACATTTTAATTTTCCTTCCATCTTCTGTTTTCCCCTCCGAGATTAAAGACTCTCCGGTTTTAAAACTCTTCCCCTTTATCTCCCTCTACTTTCTCGACCAAAAAACCAATTCACCATTCTCTATATGTTTATCATTGGACATCTATGACTCCCAAAAATATAATTATAGCTATTTTTAAAAAAATGGGGAATAACAAGGTACTGCTCCTAGTCAGCATAGCCTGGCTACATTAGATCTCGAGGGGCAAGACAAAAAAGCTGGACAATAAAAAATGCCATGAACATTTGGTTCATGGCATTAACATCTATATACTTTCATTAAAAGGATTCATAGTTCATTATGATAGAATCTCAAAAGGAAAAGCACCTGCGTCTTAACTTCGCAGGTGCCATCATATTTTTCTCAGATGTTCCCCCGTAACTCCAGGAGCCCATTCCAATCTTATTCTTTACTTGAGATATCTACAATTCTACCTTCTACTTTTGGTTCTACTGTTTTCAAGCTTACTAAGTAATCGCGGAAGTTTTCCCAGTCGTTAAGACCTAAGTCTGTTACTCGTCCTTCTTTGTATGCTTTTTCGAATACTGCGTATCCATCTCCACCTTTAGCTGTAAAGGCATTTGTTGCGATGGTGTATTTTTTGTCTGCTTCGACAGCAGTGTAGGAATCATTTTCTTTGTAAGAGATAGACACGACTCTTTCACCTACTGGCTTCGTAGAGTCATATTTTATTTGTGCTCCAGCTACGTGCAAGAAACCACCGTTTTCACGTTCAGGTAATTCTTTTAAGCTGGTTTCAAATGCTTCTTTCAATTCTGCTCCAGTTAGCTCCATTGTTGCAAGTGTATTTCCGAACGGAAGCACTGTAATGATTTCTCCAATAGTGATCGGACCTGCATCGATTGCAGCACGGATTCCTCCACCGTTTTGGAACGCCATGATGATATCCTTATCGTATTCTCTTGCTTTCTTCAACATACCGTCCGCGATAAGGTTTCCAAGTGGCGTTTCATTTTTACGAACATTATTATCCTCTTCACGAGGGTTAATCAGTTCTGCAGAAGTAACAGCTCCTGACTCTGTTGTTTTAATTTCATTAATCTTAGCCGCATACTTAGACAGAATCAATTTTGCTGCTGAATCCTCTGCCTTATCCGCTACTTTAATCAGTTTTCCAGCATGGGAAATAATATGACCTTCTTTATCAAACATTACATCCAATGTCCCTAAGTTTTCTGCATATTGCCCAGCTTGTAGAATAAGTGTCGGAGAATCATTTTCTCCTACAACGACAGGCTCAGCTAACGTTGTATGGCTATGTCCACCTACAATCACATCGATTCCTTTTACTGCTTTTGCAAGCTCTAAATCATTGTCTACCGTTGGATTGTCATCGTATCCAATATGAGTAAGGGCTACGATTTTGTTGATACCCATTTTTTCAAACTCAGCTACCATTTTCTTTGCATCTTCGATATAATTCGTGAACGCCACTTTGTTCGGACTAGCAATATATTCTGTTTCTGCTGTAGTTAAACCGAAAATACCGATTTTTTCACCGTTTACTTCTTTCACGATACCAGAATAGATATTTGCATTTTTAGGCTCCGATTCAATTTTCGTTTGGAACAAGCCAGTAAATAGCTCATCCTTCGAGAAGTCAACATTTGCAGATACAAATGGGAAATTTGCAGCTTTGATGAAATCTACTAGAGCTTTATGCCCTTCTTCGGAATCCCCTAAATCAAACTCGTGGTTCCCGAAAGTCATTGCGTCAAAATTCATTAACTTCATGATTGCTAGATCAGCTTGGCCTTTGTACTCGTTAAAATATAAGGATCCAGAGAACACGTCCCCAGCATCAAGCAACAAGGAGTATGGTTTGTTTGCTCGAAGCTCGTTGACCGCTGTAACTCTCTTAGCACCATTGTCTAGTTGTGCATGTGTATCATTGAAATGCATGATTGTCAGATTAAAGCCTGTTGCTCTATAAAGGAAGGAAGCCATTTGTCCACGTGTTACGTTTGCATTCGGTTCAAATGTATCCTCGGTTTTACCAGTAGTAATATTGTGTGCATAGATTGTTTGGATATAGTCTGCAAACCATTGCTTACTATTAATATCCTTAAATGGTAAGTAGGATGATAGCTTATTTTCTTCTAAATCAAATCCTTCTGTTATCATTTTAGCCATATGAGCACGAGTTAGGTTTCCGTTAGGATTAAAGGTTTGATCGTCGTAGCCCTTAAGGATGCCTGCTTCCACTAGAGCTGCAATGTATCCGTAATAAGGGTTGTCCTTGCTTACGTCTTTAAAGCCAGGATCCTTTACATTTTTCGTATCCAAATCTAATGCCAGCGCTATCACTTTTGCAGCATGTGCTCTCTTGATATTCTCGCCTGGTCTATAAGTGCCATCTTCATACCCTTTGATAACCCCATCAGCACTTAATTTTTTTACCGCATCAAAAAAATGATGTGTCTCTTTTACATCCTTAAAAGATACATCTTGTGCCTGAGCACCAGTTGACACAGTTGCAACCATAGCACCAGCTAAAATAGTTGCTGTTACTGCTTTTTGAAAGCCTTTTTTATTTCTCATTCCCATCCTCCTATAATCTTTTATTCTCTTTATCAATAGGCACAAACTATTATCCGAAATTATACCTTATGTACCAATAAAAGTTATACACCCATTTATTATTAGACTATCATATTTGGTTACCCTTGTACTAGATATTTATGATTAAAATTTCTGTAAATTGAGAATTAATAGAAATACTAAAATAAGGTTGGATGTGGTCGAGTAGAATAGATTATCGAAATGTCATGAAAGTAAGAGAATTGTCGAAAAAAATAAGGACTCTACTACAACTAATGAAAGAATTCTTCAATCAAGAAGGCAATAAAAAAAGACCCAACTAGAGTCAGGTCTTACCTCTCTAAGAGAACTTTTATTACAATGATTCATTCGTCTAAGCCTGTAAGCTTTTTTTCTTGTTTCTTCTTTTGACATATAAGAATTCTTTGCCTACAAGGATCATATAAACAAATAAATTATAAAGTAAGATAGATTTATCTTTTTTAAAAGCAATCCGATATAGCCATTCTAAATTTAGCTTAATGAATATTTCTGGCGCTCTTTTTCGTTCGCCAGCGAATACGTCAAAGGCTCCTCCCACACCAATGAAAAGTCCCTTTTTACATTTCCCACTATTTTCAGCTATCCATTTTTCTTGTAGCGGAGAACCTAATGCTACAAATACGATATCTGGCTCGTGTGAAGCAATACAATCTATCATTTTCTCATCAGATGTAAAGTAGCCATGTTGATAACCACTTAACTTAATTTGTGGATATTCCGATACTATAGCAGCAGCGGTTTTTGTAATAACCTCTGGCTTGGCGCCTAATAAAAATATTTTTAACTTATTTTTATTCGCGATACTCAATAGTTCTTTCATTAAATCAATACCAGTAATTCGTTCACTAACGGGTTTATTTAATAGCTTCAGTGCTTTTACTACACCTATTCCATCAGGAACAGTAAGATTTGCTTTACTTATAATCTCTTTAAAGTCGCTATCTCGGTAGCCCTCTCTTACCATCAGGGAGTTTGCCGTTACGATTATCTGTTTTTTACTATTTAATAAATCTCTTTCTAAACTATCAACCAAGTCAATCATAGTGGAACTATAAAAATTCCAGTCATTTAATGGCATTCCTAATCTCCACTACTTTTCTAATCTTTCATCCAATGAGATATTGATAAATTTCTCCGTGCGTTGCCATACCTGTCTTCTATAAGTGATCATTCCAACAATGTGTAGTGGTAAATAGGTTAGGGTGAACCATACATAGCTCCAAATAAAATAGAATATATTGTTTTTGGACTTGTCTTTCACTTGCTCTCGATAAGAAACATAGAAGAGTACAACATTGTAGCTTAAGTTGAGGATGACGATAATTGGATTAGAGTAGAACTGCAAAAAGCTTATGCCAGTTCCGAAAATGAAATATACAAACAAACTAATGAACGATAAAGCAAATCCAATTAGTATCATGAAGGTACGGGACATATTATAGGAATAAAAGAACGTATCAATCTGAGTAAATGTTCTATATTGGAAAATTGATTTCAAAATATGAAAGAAATTAGAGAAAGCAACGTTCCAATGTCCTCTTGACCATCTAAGTCTTTGAATAATTGAGTTCTTAGGTGAAATAGGTTTTTCATCATATATATATGCGAAAGCATTAAATTCCGAATGCTCATTCAGATTGGACATTTCCACTTGAAACTCAAAATCTTCGGTTATAGACTTAGGATTCCAGCCTACACGTTTCAAATAGTCCGTTCTAACATTGAATCCGGTTCCTTGGATTGTCGTATTCAAACCTAGAATTTGTTTAGGAATTGTATAAAAGCGGTTCATAAAGCTTTCAGAAAGTGCATATCCTCCTGAAATATAGTTGTCACTTGGGTTTTTACTTAGTACTCTACATTGAATTAGGTTTGTTTTATTGTTTGCAAGAAATTGGGAATTTATTTCATTAAAATAGTCAAAATGCACAATATTATCACTGTCGAATATGGTGATAATATCAAACTTATCCAGTATGTTGCGATGATGCTCTAAAAATGCTTTGATCGCATATGGTTTCCCTTTCGGATCTCCTTTTTTACTCTTATTCTCAAAGACGTTTGCCCCTAACTCTCTAGCAATCTTGGCAGTGTCATCGGAGCAATTGTCCGCAAGTATATAGAAGTCATATAATTCCTTCGGATAATTAATATCCTTCTTTAAATTATTAATAATTCCTGAGATTACTTTTTCTTCATTATGAGCAGGAACTAAAATAAGAAATTTGCTGCTTGGCGGTTGAATGGTATAATTTCTTTTATGTTTTTTCCACCCAAAAACCGTCAATATCATGTAATATGTAGTAAAAATAAATAGATAGGTTTCCATACACAACAGGATGTATTGGTACCAATTTAAGTTTTCATTGACGATTGAGTGATACACTACTAAAACAGAAGTAATGATCATCAGTGAAAACAAAAGTTTAAATGTGATTTTATTCGTATTCATTACCCTTCTCTTTCTCCTTTCATAGATAATATTTTAGAGTCAGAGAAGAAAAAAATCATTAGTAAAAAGTGTATAACAGAACCATATATTAACTAAAAAAGACGACTTTACTCATGTTTATACATTATAAAATTATTAACTTTGTAATAAAAAGTAAAGCGTTATGGAAATCATTTCTTGCAAGTAAATATCTTCATACACAATGAAAAAGACCAAACTCTCAGATAGAGTTTGGTTCCTTTTTTATGATTGAAAGATGATATAGACTTCTACCAAATAGATTCTGCAAATTCTGGATGGTCAATAAATGGATTGCGATTTCCTTGGATAGAGAAAATCTTTTCGTTACGATTACGTTCAAACGAATCTACCGGGTCTTGCTCGTGCCACTCTAACAGAGTAGATAATTTTCCGTGAAACGGTACGGAGCCATTCCCTACTCGATCATTTAGTTCAAGGTCAACCTTATCGCCTGGCTCATAGCGTGTTGCCATGTAAAATAACATACGCGCAACGTCGCCTTTCACACGATCTGGTGGCTCGAAGGAGCTCGATGCTTTTTTACATTCGTTACAGCCATTTACCGGACTTCCTCCATTATCAAAATCTAGGTTTCCACGAGTGGAGTTTACTTGAACATCTGTGGGACGTAAATGATGTAAATCGGTTCCAGGGCCCTGTGATGTTCCAAAACCGCCATGGGACTGCGCCCATACATGCTCACGATTCCACTGTCCCACGTTCCCACCGTTAGCCGTTTTGGAACGTGATAATCCTGTATATAGTAAGATGACGTTGTTTTTATTGTTCGGATCCTCATCTGTTTGCTTCAACGCATCCCAAACCTGTGAATAAGAAAGTTCTTTATGCCCATCGATGATTTCATGAAGAGCATCCTTCAGCTGTTCTCCCTCTAATCCAATAGCATCCGCGTAATAGCTGTTTGCTGTATTGTCTGCTGGTGTTGGTGTTATTAATACCAAAAATACGGTCGTTACGCTTTTTTGGCCATCACTAGCATTGACAGCTACTAAATGAATACCTTTCTTTAGGTTTAGCTTCAACTTATTATCTTCTATCGTTCCCCGTGTTGTAGTAAAGGTTAGCGGCTGTTGTTCTGGGTCCGAGAAATGCTCTGTTAGTAAGATAGAGATCGTTTCTCCAGCTTTCCCAGTTTGGGTTTTTATTTTCTTCACAAGAACTGGTGCTTTATTTTGACCAGGTATAAAGATTTGTTCCCCTTTTGTATTGGTAATTTTGATAGCACTTGCAGTTGCTCCATTGATGAATTCAAACTTTCGTACGTTTTCTGCCCCGCGGATTTCTTTTACGTTCTTTCCGTCAATAATTACCTTTTTGACTTTTGTTCCTTTGAAGTCTAAGATTGCTCCCGCTTTTGCAGGCTTCACTGTTACTGTATGAGAAATAAAGCCTTTCCCATCGAACTCTGCATATTGTCCAGTAAAGAAGATGCCTTCTTTGATTACCGATTTGTTATCTAGCGTGATAGAAACGCTTGGATCCTTGATTGTCACCTTTTTAGCCTTATATTTCTTAAAGTTGTAATGTTTTTCGGGAATAATTGGTGTTACTTCCTCTTCCTCTAATAGATCAATTTGCACCATTACCGGGTCATGGTCACTTGCACGTCCAGCCATATCCGTAAAGTCTGCATTAATATGAAGAATATCTATGATCGTTTTTTCTGCTAAGTTCTTTGAAACTAAAATATGGTCTAGCACTTGAGAGTTACCCTGATATAAATACGTATAACGATCAGCATCTGCTGCTTCGTTAATCATGTTTTTCATTAATGTTCCTTCGTGAATTTTCAATGCATCCGCGAACTGATAATCATTGAAGTCACCAAGTGATACGATATTTGCATCTGGATTTTTTGTTTTTACATCTTCAATAAATCCATAGACAATTTGAGCAATTTTTTTACGTTGTGCTTCACTTTCATATTTAGGTGGTTGGATAGAGCCATATAACGGTGTATCTCCAGATTTTGAATTCCAGTGGTTAGCGATCACGATAACGCTTTCCCCTTTGAAGTCAAACTGAGCAGCAAGCGGCTTACGGCTGCTGTCGAACGCCTCATTTGTTGGATCAATCCGACCTGGGTTCACTGTCAGCTTTCCATTTTCATAGACTACAGCTGTAGTTGCATCACCAGCAGGTACTCCTTCTGTTAATGATACGCGCTCTGGGTTATATAAGAATCCTACACGGATATTTGCATTCGGTGCCCCACCATCTGCATTGTTTACTGGGTCAATATTTACATATTGGTATTCCACTCCACCAGCTTCCACAATTGTATCAATCAAGCGCTGATAGCTTTGGTCTGCCTTTGAATCACCAGTAGCTTCTCCATTATTATCTTGTACTTCTGTTACCCCAACAATATCAGGATTTTGCATGTCTACAGCGATTGCTCTTGCTAATTTACGAGCCTTGTCATCAGATGTAGATGATTCGTTGTTTGAGAAGTTTTCAAGGTTATAGGAAGCTACTGTTAGCTTATCTTCTGCTTTTTCAATAAATGTTTGCTCTGGCCTTGCATTGCCTTTTGTATGCTTTGCCTGCATTTCATCTAAGCTTGCATAGATTTTAAAGTTTTGATAAGAGTAACCAACAACTCCTGTAATCGGTCCTTCGAATGTATCACCAGTAGCAACCTCAAATTCACGAGCGTCCCCATTAGGCTCTAGACGGAAATGAATACGGTTAGGATTTTGGTTATTCTCCTCATAAAGGACTCCACCATGCAGTGTGTTTGTTGGCTCATCCTCTAATAGAGTGATAAGATCGCCATGCTCTTGAGGAGAAACGGATTTCACATTTCCTACTTGAACACGCATACCTTCGATGCTTTCCCAGAAATCAATTGCATCTTCCTCTGGATCAAATACCTTTAGAGAGTCATCGTCGATATGATTGAAATCAATGTTTGATTCATCTAAGATGATTGGCTCCGGTAGTTCAACTCCACTTTCAACAACCGACACATTACCACCTTGGTCGTTACGTACATTGATTTGCGTAGTTTTCAGGTCAGTCGTTTGACGATCCGAATAGCCGTCATACGCATATTCACTTACCTTCCCCGTAACAGAAACTAAATCTCCCACTTGGATTGGCCAAGACTTAGTGCCACTGTAAAGAAGAATTGCCTCTGACGTATGGGCATCATTATCCGCTAAGTCGTCTGGCGTTTGCATTGTATAGTAGTAAGACCCGTTCAGTGTAAATGCGTACGTGACAATCCCTTGGATACCTTCTACTGTTTGATTATTAAATGGAGTAGTATGTCCTGCTCCTTGAAGATCATGGATTTGCAGACTATCTGTGATACTGTATTCAAATGTCTTTACTTCACTAGCTTCGCCGTTAGCTGTGATGACAACTGCTTTTAATGTAGTATCTTGTTTAATTTCAAGGGGCGTAGTGTAAACCGCACTATCCTCTGTTGGCTCCGAGCCGTCTAATGTATAGTGAATAGAAGCGTTTGAAGTTGTTGTCGATAAAGTAACCGTTGTTCCCCCAACAAATGTACCTCCATCAGGAGAAGCAGTAACAGGCTGTAGGATAGAACTGTCTACAACGATATCCGCACCAGAACGAGGGATGATTTGGTAGTCAGCATCGTATTGCTGAATGATTCCTGTGATAGACTCATAGGTGTTCCCTACTTCTAACCCTAAGTTATTGTTCTCATCACGAACGACAAACTCAGTTGTTCCATCTGTTGCTTTGTAATTTCCGTTTGCTACAGATGTCAGCGTGATATCATTTGCCACCACAAGTAAAGATTCGTTTGCTTCGTTAACCTCTGCTCCCGACACTCTCTTCGGTGCTGGTGCCCCAACATTTTCTGTCTTTTCGATAATTGTCGCACCATCTAATTGCAGAAGACCCCGGAATTCAGCTAGTTCCCCTGTTAGAGTAACCTCGTCTCCAATTTGAGCTGGTAAACTAGAAGGCCGAACTGCAATACCACCTGTTGAGTCTTGGACAGATACCGTATTTTTCAGGTTTGCAGTAACTACTGCTTTTATGGTTACCGTTTCACCTATAGCTTTTTGTCGGGCATCTGCAAGAGAAAGAATAGTTGGCTTTTCGGGGTCACCTGGATCACCTGGATCTCCCGGGGCAGAGCCATCCATTGCATGGGAGCCTAGGTTATCAAAGGTATCTATAGGGTAAGTTTGCCACTGAGTGCTAACATCATAAGTATCATCGACAATTCTATCTCCTGTCGTAATAGAAGCATTGCGAACTAGGGTGACGTTTTCTCCCCACTTAGCATCTACTCCAACCTGGCCAAAGGAATCCACGACGTCACTAGATTTTTTAAGGACAAGTGCATCATTACCGTTAAAGTTCGTTACACCATGCGTAATATTTCCCTTTGCTTTTAGAGCGTCAGAGGCTTGGCTATGTGTAATAACAAAGGCTTGGCCGTTCTCTAAAGCACCGGAGAAGTTGTAGGTTGTGTTAACATCCGTTCTTCCATTTGCATAAAGCTCTAGTTTATAGGTGCTTAAATCGACTGTACTTCCAGTTCCATTATAAATTTCTATGGCCTTGTTGTTACTGCTACCTTCTACGTATTCGGAAATAATCAAGTCCGTTGCTGTCGTCTCCGCAGATACCTCTGCCGGAAGGGATGGCAAGATTAGTCCTGCTACTAACCCGGCGGATAGGAAACTATTAAAATACTTCCTCCAATTCGTTTTGCTCATGTAGACAATTCTCCTTTAGTGAGGGATTTCTGTTTCTTTGAGTATTTCATTACCTAAACAACTGTTATAAAGGCATTTGTTGCTACTGTAGAAGCGACTGCTAGCATCACGTTATGTCTCTTTTTCCTTCTCCTAGCCTCCTATTCAAATAAAATGCAAAGCACTCTCAAACCATCTACTAAAAATACATACTTATCCAAAAATAAAATAGATATCCATACTTTTCTAGATTATCATAAGCATTTTCTACATTACTATATCTTATATGTAATTCAATTCCATTTAATTATTAGAAAATTCTATATATAGGTAAAAGTATAGTTACAATAAGGTAAATATTTACTTTTAATTAAGACTAAAGATTATCCATAAAAAAAGAATAAGAGATTTCAATCTTATTCAACTGCGACAAATTCGTTAGCATATTACCATCTACAACATAAGTCTAATAGCCGACTAATGCTTACTACTTTTAGTAGCTGAAAGCCCGACAGCAACAACAATCGGGGTGACTGCTAAAGCTACCCTCGTACTAGATAGAAAAAATTTCCTTCGTATATCTATTAATCCCCTTTAAAAATTAAATTAAAAAAATATGCACTTATCGGTCATATACGTTAATCCCAATACTCCGAAAGTTGTTTTTTTAATAAAGGATTAATTTATTAATTACTTAGTATGTAAAGACTCTAACCGATATTAATAGTATCAATTATACAGAGGTGTCTCTTATGTTTTCTTTTTTCAAATCAAGGACTCATCCTAAGAAGCTGAAGCCTATTACTCCTCCTTTCCCTAATAACAAAGACGATGAATTAAAAGAGAAAGTAGCAATCAGAAAGGGTGATCTGGGTGAATATAAAATAGACTTACAGTTATCCCAGTTTCCAAAGGAATATAAATATATCAGTGACCTATTTATCCAAAATTCAAAATCTTCCACTGGCTATTCTCAAATCGATCACGTTATCATTACCTCATTTGGATTATTTGTGATTGAGACAAAAAATTATCAAGGCACCATTTATGGAGGGAAAGACAGAAAAACCTGGTCCGTTAATGGGAAGTTCGAGATGATGAATCCACTGTTTCAAAACTATGGACATGTAAAGGGACTTGAAGCTTTGGTAGAGAATCATTATCATTCCTATTTTATCTCTATGATTTCATTCACAAAGAGAAGTACATTTAAGATTGATGAGGAATTAAGAAAGCTTTCTTCCAATGAACTAGTCGTATATGACATTGAACTAACTGAATTCATACATAGAAAAGTGGCCGTTCAAAAGCTTACTGGTGTTAATGAATTAAATCAGAATGATATTACAAAACTTTATGAAATTTTCTTAGAAGCCAATATAACAGATCACTCTCTTAGAGATTTTCATGTCAACAAGCTAAAATCTAAAGAGAGTCCGCCAGCAAATAGTAAAAGTCATTGTGTAGTATGTAATAAACCGGTTTCGGACAAAGTGGAATCATTTTGCCATTCAAATAAGAAATTTGGAGGAAAGGTTTATTGTTTTGAGCATCAGAGGGGTATATAAAATGAATTTCTGTTAGTAACTACCGTAACAAGGGAATATTAAGTAACTTCGCTTCTTGGACAGGTTATTGTTTGGATACCCCAACAAATGTTATAAAACCAAAAAATGAAAGAATAAAGGATTACTCCCTTATTCTTTCTAAACTTACTGTATTAATACTTTGGTTGTAAAAGATTTTCCATTTACTATATAAGTTAAATCAAAACTATCTCCATTTTCTATTCCGGAAAATTGTAAATTAGCAATTCCATTTTCAGTTACTTCTGGTTTTATATTATCATTATCTGAGTTCACAAGATCAGTAGCTGTCATTTTAATTTTGTCAGCTACTGATGGCGTAATGTCCTCGCCATATTGGTCTATCACTTTTAGCACGCCCAGTAAGTCTATTGAATCAATCGGTACTGTCCCGGTTGTTGTTCCTGGAATGCGAAGCATACCGTCTATAATAGTTAGGTTATTAAATGGATGCAACTCCATTTTTTCTATATTAGGAGCAGCTTTTGTAATAGTTACGGACTGATTGAGAGTAACTTCCCCAGGGTTAGTCTTAATAACTACTTTTACATTTTCTGTTTTATCTCCTTTATCAACAATATCCTTATCAGGTCTAACATATAGCCTATTTGTTGCCTTTTCGTATACTAAGTCCGGGTTGCTTGGAATGACATCATATGCACTAGTAGGCAAAACTGTACTAACTCCATTAGAGGTAATAGCAGAAACGATAATTTCTCTTTTATAATTAATCATTTCAGAAGAGACCGGATTATCATAAATAGGTTTTATATCAACTTGGTAAGTTGTCCCTTCGTTGACTTGAATACTTTCTTGGCGCATATTTAATTCTTTTACATTACCTCTCGAATCTATTTGTTGGAGATAGAATTTTAAATTACTTTTACCATTCTTTACTCCAGTAGCTGTGACTGTATTACTAGCTGATATAGTATTGTTTGAGGATAACATTAGCTTATCATCTGCAGATTCTACCTTAATTAAATATTTCCCACTATTTGATGTATTAGCTGCTCTAGCCATATTACTCACCAAATTAAAAGCTCTGTTATATTGATCATTTACGCGGAAAGAATCTGGTTTAAACATTATTGTCTCATTAACCATTAACGAAGTTTTTAAATTAGTAACTCCGATTATTTTAGTTGCTTCTGCTTTTGCTCGAATAGTTAAGGTTAGGGATGTCAATTTTCCAGCTGGTGTAGTTGCATTAATAGTCACCTGTCTATCCGTACTCAATTGGGAGCTATCTGTTACATATAACTTTGCTTTACCAGTACTCTGATCCGTCTCAAATGTAGCCTTTACTCTGGAATCATTAGTTGTCAGTTTCATTCCTGAGCTACTATTTAAGAAGTTTGCATCGTTAATAACTTTCCCATCTGTTCCATTTACCACAAAAGGAATTTCAGTCTTTTCTCCTGCCACTACAAGATTTGGTCTTTGCATAGTAATTTTATCAGCCTTGGCCCCATTTGCTACAGTTATATTAAACTTTGCACTTTTTCCGGTAGCACGAGAAGTAATCGTGATAGTTGCTTGACCTGCTTTCTTATTTACGGGTTCTCTAAGTTCAAGGACTGTTTGTTTCTTTCCGTTTATAGTTAACTCACTGAATTTTGGAGTACTTCTCCCTCCATTTACATCAATTATAGAAGTACCTGAAATAGATAGGGTAACTCCGTTAGCTATATCTGAAGCTGGTACAGGAAGTCCATATTCATCAATTGCATTCAGAACTAGATGAAAATCCTCATAATCTGAATTTAGACTTAAAGTTTCTCTTGTAGATACATCATTGTAAACATTTAATATTTCCACTTGGCTAACTTTCGATTTTTGTGATACTGTTACCAACTTATCACCTTTTATATTGCCACTCTCGAGGGTTAAGGTAAACTTTTCTCCAACTTTAAATTGTTCATTCCAAGCAAGCTTAGATACTTCAATAAAACCTTTTTCTGAATCAATTGTATAGGAGTGTTTTGAAGAAGCTAGGTTAGAACTAACCTTCAAGTTGTTGGTCTTGTTCGTTATATCTTCCTTGTATTGATTGTATACTTTAAACGGAATTCTGAGTATCGTTCCGTCCGAATATGGTACAGCCTGGTTACCCCGTATCTCAATAGTTTCTACTCTTTCATTTGTAATGGATACGTTAGAAGTCAACACCTTATCACTTAAACCACTTACAGAAATCTCATAAGATCCCGCACTCAACTGAGATAGTAATTTAAAGCTTACTGTCTTCTTATCTGTAGATTGGCTTATTTTGCTGATTCCAACATTTAACCCGTTCTTACGGATAGCAAAGCTTGCCTTCTTTAAATCTATTTCTTTATTGAACGTTAAAGTTAACTCTTGATTACCCACTGGTTTAAAGCTAGCTATAGTAATAGATTTCTCTTTTACTTTGGTTAAATCTAACTCAATGCTTCTTTTTAAAAAAGTAGCAAACTGTCCACGTGTTGTCGTATCCTTTGGATGAAACATATCTAAATCTGGATTCGTAATATTAAAGTAATCAAGCACTTCAATAAAAGGACGTGCGGCTACCTTGGCACTTTTTAAATCTGTTACATCGCTAACATACGTTTGAGAAGATTCATATTTTATTAAATCCACTCCTTCAGCAACATTAAGCAGCTTCACAATTGCTATCGCCATGTCTTCCCGAGTCATGTTTTCTTTTGCAAGAAGTCTTCCATTACTCCCACCAAGAATTCTATTATCCTTGATCATTGCTGCATACTTTAATAATTCATCATCTGCTGTTTTCACCGTCACATCAGTAAATCTAACTTTTGTTTTATAATCTGTTGGCACCTTAAACCCTTTTGCAACTAAATACTTCCCCAATAACTTTACTACATCGGATCGAGTTAGTGTTTTATTCGGCTTAAAGGTGCCATCAGGGTAACCATTTATTATCCCTTCTCTCACTAGCGCATTAATGGCAACTTCATGCGTATTCCCCTTTGTATCTGTAAATCCAGCTGCAAGAACTGTAGGTGTCACTGTAGTTGCAACTAAAGAAGGTACTACTAAGCTAGCAAGAAACATTTTTCTTTTTTTCATTTCTCTATCCCCTATACAGAAATTGGTGTTTTTTAAAACTTATTACTAGTATATATTATTTTTCTTGGCTAGGAAGTAGTTCCGAGAATTTTATTTGAATTTTTAGTTATTTTTCTTATCACTCTCACCTAAAGCTAGTACGGATAGTTTAGTAAGACGTAGAAAATATTGTGAACAAATCTTTTAGTTAACTACTTATTTTTAGATAAACACATACTTAAAAATCACTAGTAAGAGAATATTCTAACCAAAAGTAGAATTATGTATAAATAAAATTGCTCTACAGAGATTTCACTCTGTAGAGCAATTTTTATATTTCTAATTTATCTTTAAAGATAATTAGTTTACATCAATTTTTACAGAAGAAGATGCAATTACAGCACCAGTGGTACTTACAACTTTATAAACTAATGTACCCTCATCTCCAGCTGTTGTAGTAACAGTAGCTACACCATCTTCAGAAATTGATCCATCAAGTTCAATGAAATCAAATTCAAATTGTCCTAATGCTACATCGTTACCATCTTGTGAACCATTTGCATTTTTGTCAAGATATACTACATTATTAGCATCAATACGTACAGGTTGAGAAGATGTTGGTGATACTGTTACTCCACGTAAAATGTCATCGTTACCTGATTTAGTTACTTGGAATACATCTTCATAAGTGTATGTTTTTGCATAGTTAACTGCTGGGTTTGATTTCCATTGAACTGCAGAAATACGAGTTGGTTCGTTAATAACAGTTACTTTTTGAGTATAAGTTTTACCGTTGTATGTTACTGATACAGAAGCAGTACCTGTTTTAGAAGCAACTTGAATATCTACTCCATTTGTTGTTGGTGTTGTAGTTACTACGTCAGCAGTTTGTACTGTATTAACTGTTACACCTGCAGCTGTAAGATCAATAGGTTCTAAAGCAACACCTTGTGCTGTATATGGTACTAATTTAAGTGAAAGTAAGTCATCACTTGTATTAGCCATATTTAGAGTATAATCACTAGACTCAGTATTATCTCCATCAATTTCTAATTTGTATGAACTTGCAGTAGCATTGTCAGAAACTTGAACACGGAAAGAATTACTATTTAACTTATAAGTGTTACCAGATGTAGAATCATAAGTAAATGTGATGAATGCAGATCCTTTACTTACTGGAGTTAATGCTAATTCACCAATATTGTTAGGATTTGGAGTTGTAGCATCAACAATTGTTCCTAAACCAACAACAGTCCCAGCAGTATCTGAAGACACTACATTAAGTCTTGGATCAGTTGGATCAGATAAGTCTCCAAATTGGTCTAAAACTTTTACATAGACAGTATTATCTGCTGAAGTGCCACCATTTACGTCTACTGCTAAGTTTTTAGAAGAAATTGCTGGTGCTGCAGCAGAATCTGCGCCAACTATTTGTACAGAAGATACTTCACGTGCACCATTTTCTACTTTATATGTGTAAGTTTGTACTGTTTTTCCATAAGTAACAGTAATAGTTGCTGTACCAGGAGTTACTGCTGTTAACACAGGTTTAGTACCAGTATTATCTACTGTTATTACAGCTGGGTTAGAAGAAGTTGCAGAGAAACCAGATGTAGCCCATTCTGAGTTATTATCCGCTTTTACTCTAATACGATTGATAGTTGCATCTTCACCTACAACTAACGTATCTTTTGTCATTGAAAATGTATTAGTACCTAAACGTACATCTTTAGATTCAATAACTTCAGTTGCTAAGTCTAAGTTTTTAATGATAACTGGAGTTAATCCTGTTGAAACTACATCTGAACCTTTAGAAATTGTAGCTGACACATAAATAGTCATACCAGATGTTGGAATAACCAGACCTGTAGCTGTATCAATATCATTACTTAATAAACCTAAAGTATTATTCTCATATACTGTATTAACAGGTGTTTGACCAGCTTTATCTCTAAAAGCTTCAAATCTTACATCATAACCAGCAGCCATTAAATCAGCTCCAGTTACTTCTAATCCATCCACTTCTAGTTTTACATATTGATTTGAAGTATTGTCATCATAAGTAGCTGATTTAACTGCAGCTTTTACAAATTCAATTTTAAATGTGAATTTAAATTCCTTCTCTTTAAAAGTAATTACTACTTCTTCACCATCAACTAATTGAGCGTTTAGCACAACTGTAGCTGATTTTCCATCTTCAGAAGGTGTAATAGAAACTACTGAGTTATTAGACACTTTTAATTCTTCAGGTTTAATTCCTGCAAAACCAGAACCTTTTAAGCTTAAAGTAGTACTGTTAATAGCAGTAACAGATGTAATTTGTGAACCAGGTGCTACTGTTTTAATTGTTTTATTTAAGAAAGAAGCAAATTGACCACGAGTTACATCACCTTTTGGGTTGAATGCAGGAGCTGCTGGGTTAGTAATGTTGAAGAAGTCTAATACATCGATGTATGGACGAGCTTCTGCTTTAGCAGCATTTAAGTCTGTTACATCTTTCTTGAATTCTTGATTAGATACATAGTCAACTAAATCTGTTTTGTTGATTGTGTCAAAAGCACGTACAAGTACAAGTGCCATATTTTCACGAGTAATATTAGTTGAAGGATCTAATTTTCCGTTAGAACCGTTGAATACTCCATTATCTTTTACTAATGCAGAGTATTTTAATAACTCTTCATCTTTTGTAGTTAATGAGATATCGTCAAAGCGTTGTTTTGTAGCGTAGTCAGCTGGAACTTCATAGCCTAATGATACTAGCCATTTCCCCATCATTTTTACTACTTGGCCTCTTGTAATAGATTGGTTAGGTCCGAAAGAACCATCCTCATATCCATTAATGATTCCTGCTGCAGAAAGAGCATCGATGTGCTCCTTGTGAGAGTTGTTTTCTGCTACATCCTTAAATGTTGCAGCGAATGCTGATGGTACTACTGCTGTAGCTACTAAAGATGCGGTAGCTGCACCAGCTAAAAATTTACGGTATTTCGTTGGTTGGTTAGCCATTGGATAATTTCCTCCTCTAGGTAAATATAATTTGATAATCTCCTAATCACGGCAAAATGACCATAGATTATCAACTACACAGTAAAGTATAAGATGAGAATATAATTCTGTCAATTACTTTTTTGGTAATAGATTCATATTATAACCAAATGCTGAGTAATTTTCTAAAACAATTTACTTCATTATAGGAAAATACACTAAATAATTGAGCCTTTTGATTCCCACCCTTTTCCCCACCTATTATTAGTACGTATAGATAGATAGTTTGTTTCAAGACTTTTTAAAATTCTTTTAAAAATATGGTATAATTACTCACTGTGGAATTAAAAAACAAAGGAGATAAACAAATGGCAAGCTTTTGGCAACGACTTTTTCCGTCCTCGGACGAAAAAATTCTTAAATCATATAAAGATGAGTTATTCAAAATAGATACATTTGGTCAAGAATTTAAGATTTTATCGGATTTGCAATTGGCAGACAAGACAAATTATTTTAAAGAACGAATTCAACATGGAGAATCAATAGAAAGTATCCGTCCAGAAGCATTCGCTGTCATTAGGGAAGCAGCTGATCGTGTGTTAGGTATGCGCCATTTTGATGTCCAATTAATAGGGGGGATGGTTCTTTCGGAAGGGAACATCGCAGAGATGCCTACGGGGGAAGGAAAAACATTAGTAGCTTCCCTCCCTGCCTACTTAAGAGCATTAGAGGGCAAGGGAGTACATGTTATAACCGTCAATGAATATCTTGCGAAAAGAGACCGAGAATTAATTGGACCAATACATGAGTTTCTTGGGCTTACAGTTGGCCTCAACCTTCCTATGATGGACATTTCGGTTAAGAAGGCTGCATATGAAGCGGATATCACCTACGGAATTGGGTCTGAATTTGGCTTCGATTATTTACGTGACAATATGGCTTATGATGCATCTTTTAGGGTACAAAAACCATTTCATTTTGCGCTAGTGGACGAAGTTGACAGTGTACTGGTGGACGAAGCAAAAACCCCACTTATTATCGCTGGCAAAACAGACGTTCATGAACAGTTGAGTACACTTTCTGCAAAGCTTGTAAAATCCTTTAAAGAGGACACTCACTTTATTTTTGATTTAGAAACAAAAACGGTTAACTATACAGAAGAAGGCATAGAACAAATTGAACGCTTCTTTTCATTAGATAATTTGTATGACCTCCAGCATCAAACACTCTACCATTATATGATTCAAGCATTGCGCGCTAGAACTATGTTTAAGCGAGATGTCGATTATATTATTAAAGATGGGAAAGTTCTCTTAGTAGATATGTTTACTGGGCGTCCAATGGAAGGACGTTCGCTTTCAAATGGTCTTCACCAGGCGATTGAAGCAAAGGAAGGCCTAATCATTACAGAGGAAAATAAAACACAGGCATCAATCACCGTTCAGAACTATTTCAGAATGTATCCAATACTTGCCGGCATGACTGGAACGGCTAAAACGGAAGAAAAGGAATTCCAAGAATTATACGACATGCAGGTGACGCAGGTCCCAACGAACAAGCCGATTGTACGAGAGGATTTGCCAAACCGTATCTATTTGACTGTAGCAGACAAATACAAGGCAGTTGCTGAAAAAACGCTGGAGCTTTATAAAAAGGGACAGCCTGTTTTAATAGGAACAACTTCTATTATACAATCAGAGGAAGTATCGAAGTTTTTACAGTCCCTTGATATCCCACATGAAGTGTTAAATGCGAAAAGTATGGAACAAGAGATAACACTTATTTCTCTAGCCGGACAAAAAGGTGCTGTTACGGTAGCTACTAATATGGCTGGGCGAGGAACAGATATTACTTTAGGAGAAGGTGTGGCTGAGCTAGGCGGGTTGTATGTCATCGGAACAGAGCTTCATGAATCACGCCGTATCGATAATCAGCTGAAAGGAAGATCTGGTCGTCAAGGGGATCCTGGAACTTCAGAATTTTTTATTTCCTTAGAGGATGAAATGTTTAAGCGGTATGCTGGAGAGGAACTAGGAAAGCTACTACAGCAAGTGAAACCTGGACCAGATGGTTTATTAACAGATAAAAAAGTTGAAGAATTTGTGTCGAGGACACAGAGAATCTGTGAAGGTGCAAACTACAGCATCCGGGAATATAACTTGAAGTTAGATAACGTGTTGAATGTGCAACGGAAGACTATTTATGATATCCGTGACCAATTACTCTTTGGTAATGATATCGAGGAAACTTTCATTACATTTATCCGTGAATATCCAGGCCATGAGATTGACTTTTTCTTTGAAGAAGAAGGCGAAAAAACCGATACAGCTATCCAAAGACTTCGTAATGAATTTTTAGAGCTGTTACCAGGGATCTCTTTACCAGAATGGGACAACCGTACTGCTCCTGACCTCATGAAAAAACATGTTAGCTCAGCAGTCAATGAATATAAGGTAACTGTTTTAGATATTTTAAGTAGAGCATCGGAAAAAGAAATGCTTAGGCTCTATTTAATAGGAACAGTCGATCAGAATTGGCTCAGTCACATGGATGCAATGGAAAAATTAAAAGAAGGCATTGGGATGCGTAGCTACTCCCAGGAAGATCCAATGAGACAATACGAGCGAGAAGGACTTATCTTATTCACTCGCATGATACATGGCATTGGGAAAGGTGTTGCAACGGAAATTGCGAAACTTGTGAAGGATCCACCGAATATTATTAATGAAGGAGAGAGAGCAGAATGATTCCATTTTTTAAACGCTCTAGTGAGAAGAAACAGAAAGAAACAGCTGTTTCTCCTCAAGACCTTTTAGAAGAAATAGCTGCTACTACAGATGAATTAGTAACCACTAAGCTCTATTTTTATGGTGGCAAGCCCGAAAAAATTGAAGATCAGTACTATTTCCAATTCCTACTAAACGAATTAGAACCCTTGAAGAGAAATCAACTTTCTATTTACCCTATAGAGCTTAAAATAGATAAAAATAAAGTATACGCACAGTTTTTCTTACGACAAAGTTTGGATAGAAATATCACATTGGGAAATACTCCTCTTCTTTTATTCGGAGACAATAATAAGCTACTCGGTAGAATTGAGGTAGATTTTAACAAGCTTGGAGAAATCCCTGCTGAAAGTGCTATGCCATGGATTGTAGAATTTTCGGAAGCGGACCTTTTCGTACCTTTAGAAGAAATTACAGCAGAGATATGGACACTTGCATTTGAACAAAGAATTCCTCATCGATTGGATTTAGATATTACCTGGGAATCAGCTTTAGCCAAAGGAGGTAAGGAAGAGTTAGAAAGGGTAGTAGAAAAGTTAACACCCCCTAAGAAGAATGAAGTTAAATTTATCGGATTACAGGCTAGGGTTCAACCAGATGGTAGCCTTGCAACAACGGTTCTTATTAGAAGTGGTCTCGAAAAAGATATAGAGCTAGAACAAGTCCCAATAGAAATTCTAGATGCATCGAGAGAAGTGGTCGCAAAAGGGGCTTTCCAATTGCCACCACTAATTATCAAAGCAAATACGAGCAAGCCATGGACCTTTCTTTTCCCGAAGGATACGGTATTAAAAGAACAGCCAGACTTTAGCAATTGGGTCGTAAAAGTCATCCAAGAATAAAAATAAACACAAAAAAGCCTAAGTAGAAATCTACTTAGGCTTTTCTGCGTGGGCAACCAACCGACTTTTTTAAAGATTTATATATTGAGGAAATGATCCTTACACTTACCTATCCTAACACCTTTTCAATTATTCTTCAAGAGCAAAAGAGTCCATCAATAGTAATTTTTAGAAATTTTTTTATTGTTTCTTTTTTAGTGTTTCTAATAAGAACTTCGGCAAGGCCATCTGTCTCTTTATTCGAGAAGGTTCTACCGCTAAACGATACAGCCATTCTGTGCCAGTTTTGAGGAAGAGCTTCGGTGCACGCTTAATGTTGCCAGCTAGTACATCAAAGGATCCACCTACTCCCTGGTATAGGGATGGGTATAGCTTGTCCCTGTTTGCCTCGATCCATAGCTCCTGCTTTGGCGAGCCCATTGCAACAAATAAGATTTCTGGTTTGGCTTCGTTTATTTTAGCAAGGACTTTTTCGTTATCCTTTTCGTAGCCATCCTGTATTCCAGCAACAATTAAGGAAGGATACGTGAATTTCAGCGCTTCCGCTGCCTTTTCTGCTACCCCTGGCTTTGCACCATATAGGAATATCGACTTTTGTGTTTTTGCAGCTTCGCGTACGATGCGGTCCATCATATCGATACCGGTAACACGGGATTTAATGTTTCCCTTATTAAGCTTAGAGGCAAGGATGACTCCTATCCCGTCTGGAATTTGAAATTCCGCACGGTTTAGGAGCGCCTTTAACTCAGGATCCTCTTTTGCCTTCATCAGCTTTTCAGGGTTTATTGCCACGACAAGCGTTTTTTTCTTCTCTTCAATGCGTTGGAATAAGATTTTAATCAATTCATCATAGTTTTCGGTGTTAACGTCCACACCTAGGATTGTTTCTTTCATTGGTTAATTTGCTCCATTACATTACGGTTTTTCGCATCACCAAGTGTGTAGAATGCAAATCCTTGTTGTTCCCATACGTCACGTTGCAAGCAGTTCTTCGTATCTAAAACGATTGGCGTTGCTAGATCCGATTTAAATGCTGATGGATCTAGTTCCTTGAATTCGTTATGATCTGTTAATACTAGAATCATGTCTGCTCCAGCAGTTGCTTCGTTCAACAGCTGAGTTTGCGTCGCATGACCATTAACCTTGATATGTGGGTCATAAGAAACCACATCAAAGCCAAGCTCTTGAAGCTCATGGATTACCTCAGTTGATGGACTTTCACGCATATCGTCTACGTTTCCTTTGAAAGCAAGACCGAATACCGCTACTTTCCCTGTTGTTTTATTTGCTTGAGAAAGTATTTGTTGTACTTTACGAGCAGTATAAGCTGGCATTCCATCGTTTGTACGACGAGCAAGCTCGATGATTTGTGCCTCTGGGCTAAGTTCAACTAGGAACCATGGGTCAACTGCGATACAGTGTCCGCCTACTCCTGGTCCTGGATAGTGAATATTTACACGTGGGTGGAAGTTCGCAAACTTAATAGCCTCCCAAATGTTTACGTCAATTGTCTCAGCAATTTTCGCTAGCTCGTTTGCAAACGCAATGTTTACGTCACGATACGTATTTTCCATTACTTTTACAAGCTCTGCTGTTGTAGCGTCTGTTAAGTGAATTGTTCCTTTTACGAACACTTCGTAAAGCTCTTTCGTCATGATAGAAGACTGTTCGTTGATTCCACCAACAATACGATCATTGTTAATAAGCTCTTCGAAGATACGTCCAGGAATAACACGCTCTGGTGAATGGGATACGAATAGCTCTGTACCGATTTTTAAGCCTGTTTTAATTAGCTCAGGCAGCATGATATTTTCCACTGTTTTTGGTGGTACAGTAGATTCTAATACGACTAAGTTTCCTTCTTTTACGTAAGGAACGATAGATGCTGTTGCTTGGCGAACATACTCAAGGTTCGCTGTTTTGTCAGGATTAATCGGTGATGGTACTGCGATAATAAATACATCTGCCTCTACTGGTTGAGTAGATACAGTTAATAAGCCTTCATCTACCGCTTTTTCCAAGCGCTCTTGAAGACCGTTTTCCTCTATATGAAGCTGTTTATTTTGAATCATTCGTACTGCTTTTTCATTAATGTCAACTCCGTGTACACGGACACCATGGTTGGCAAAAGTAACGGCTGTTGGAAGTCCGATGTAACCTAGACCAACCACACAAATTGTTTTTTGCATAATAAGGTACTTCCCTTCTTTTTTTACCTTGCAGTATTATAGCATATTTTGTTTGGAAGGGCGATAGGGAACTCATGAGTTTGGGGATAATTGGGACGTTGGTTTTGGCAGAACTGTTCATCATCGTGTTTTTTGGTCTATGTTTATTCATTTTACTTACATAAAACATGGTTGATTCTGGTAAGAAAAAAAGGCACAATAGAGAGTATACATAGTTTTCTTAAAATTTGTTTAATGAATGTTTATCCAAAGGGGTGTGTGGGAATGGAATTTCCGAAAGAGGAAGTAGGTAAAAGAATTCGGCATTTAAGGAAGCAAATGGCTTTAACATCCGACGAGCTTGCCAAGCTTGCTGGCATCAGTCAAAGTATGATCTCTCAAATCGAACGTGGTCAGGTTTCCCCTTCTCTCGAAACACTTTGGAGGCTGAGCCACTGTCTCAAGGTCCCCGTTTTCTCATTCTTTGAAGCGGAGGCATCCAGCACAGTAACCATAAACCGCGCGAGCGAAACCAAGCTCCTCAAGCGCGTGCGACCTAACGTAAGCTACCAGCTGCTCTCCCCAACCTCTGGCAAACAGATGAGCTTCTTCAAGATGATTGTCGCACCTGGCGAAGAGACAGACTCCCCGCTTATGTATCACTCCGGCGAGGAATGCGGCTACATGTTAGTCGGCGACTTAGAGGTCGAGATTGATGGGGATGTGTACGAGCTACACGAAGGAGATAGCATTTATTTTGACAGCTCTTACCCTCACCGCTTTGTGAATAAGGGTGAAGTGGATGCGGTTGCAGTTTGGGCAATGACACATAGTTTTTAGGGGTCCTCTCGGTGGAGAGGGCTTTTTTTGTAGGTTGCATTTCGGAAGGTTCCTTGTTTTTCTAGATGGAGACTCTTCATTATCCGATAAGCTTGATGCTTAGTTTGTAAGCATAGATACTCTCTACAATCTTGATTCGTTAAGGTTGCTTTAAAAATCAGGAAATACTCACGGATTGCACGAATATGTGCCTTTTTATCAATTGCTTGGCAATTGGTACAAAGCCAATTACGAGTTATTTTTTTCATACCAATGTGACTACATTTATCACATATAGCTCCTTTGCGAAGGTGAGTAGATGGAATAGAAAAATGATTGGAAAGTGGAAATGGATGAAAAGGTCTGTTTTCATAACGGATTACTCTTTGTAATCTAGTTAGCTGGTCCGCGGAGATAGTTGGAATGTGGATTTGATCTCGAAGGTATTGTCTTATTTCATTTTTAAACAGCAGCTTAGTTTCCATCGGTGGAACTGTAACATGACTACTGGCAAAAGGAATAATCAATGCTCCTGTGACAGGAAGATTTATCTGATGCTTTTTGAAAAAAAATGTTAGTTGGTGAATTGCTTCTTTCAGTTGAATTTCTGGACTTTCAAAAGTAGTTTTTTCTCCATTCGGCAATGTACGGACCATTTGGTAAGGACTCGACTGAAACTCAATATCCCCCTTTATATTTTTAACTTCGAAGATAATTGCTCTACTGGGAGTAATGATTAACACATCTATTTGGAAAAGGTTATCGCCAACTAAGGTTAGGTCATGAAAAATATAAAAGTTGTACGGAAGCACCACTTTTTTCAGCGCTGTCATGGTAACCTCTTCTCCATAGCTACCAGCTAGAGTTCTATTTAGTTCTTCAAATATGGATTGAAATTTAGGATGGTTTCTCGGAAGGCGTTTAAGAAGGGCTTGAAGAGCCTCAAGATAGAGGGATTGGGTGTAAGGTTTTATTATCATATACAAATAATACCATATGATAATTAACTATGCTTACTTTTTTCGTATTATTATTGGAGCTTTCTCTTAGTAGGTCAGTGGACACTGCCACTGTTCTAGGATCCACTGCCGAAGGAGGCGTGCTTTGGCAATGGGCCACTTTTTGCTGCGCAAAAAGTGGAGATTCTCATTTCCTCCTGCGTAGGTAGTGGCTGTTCGGAGGAATAGTCGCTTTCACATCCGGTTTAGTCACGTTCAGCCGATAGTTAGTCGCTCTCCCTTTCCATTTAGTCACGTACGAAGGTCGTTTAGTCGCGTTCACCATTCGTTTAGTCACTTATCGGAAATTTACTGGAAATTTTCTATCTATGTGGGGCACTGGACACTGCCACTGTTCTAGGATCCACTGCCGAAGGAGGCGTGCTTTGGCAATGGGCCACTTTTTGCTGAGCAAAAAGTGGAGATTCTCATGTCCTCCTGCTTAGGTAGTGGCTGTTCGGAGGAATAGTCGCTTTCACATCCGGTTTAGTCACGTTCAGCCGATAGTTAGTCGCTCTCCCTTTCCATTTAGTCACGTACGAAGGTCGTTTAGTCGCGTTCACCATTCGTTTAGTCACTTATCGGAAATTTACTGGAAATTTTCTATCTATGTGGGGCACTGGACACTGCCACTGTTCTAGGATCCACTGCCGAAGGAGGCGTGCTTTGGCAATGGGCCACTTTTTGCTGGGCAAAAAGTGGAGATTCTCATGTCCCCCTGCATAGGTAGTGGCGGCTTTGGTGGAATAGTCGCCTTCACAGTCGGTTTAGTCACGTTCATCCAATAGTTAGTCGCTCTCCCCTTCTATTTAGTCACTTTCGAAGGAGATTTAGTCGCGTTCAACACTCGATTAGTCACTTATCGGAAATTTGCTGGAAATTTTCTATCTATGTAGGTCAGTGGACACCGCCACTGTTCTAGGATCTACTGCCGAAGGAAGCGAGCTTTGGCAATGGGCCACTTTTTGCTGGGCAAAAAGTGGAGATTCTCATGTCCCGCTGCGTAGGTAGTGGCGGCTTTGGTGGAATAGTCGCCTTCACAGTCGGTTTAGTCACGTTCATCCAATAGTTAGTCGCTCTCCCCTTCTATTTAGTCACTTACGAAGGAGATTTAGTCGCGTTCAACACTCGATTAGTCACTTATCGGAAATTTACTGGAAATTTTCTATCTATGTAGGTCAGTGGACACCGCCACTGTTCTAAGATACCCTGCCGAAGAAGGCGTGCTTTGGCAATGGGCCACTTTTTGCTGGGCAAAAAGTGGAGATTCTCATGTCCTCCCTGCTTAGGTAGTGCTTGCTTTGGAGGAATAGTCGCCTTCACATCTGATTTAGTCACGTTCAGCCGATAGTTAGTCGCTCTCCCCTTCCATTTAGTCACGTTCGAAGGGATTTAGTCACGTTCACCACTCGATTAGTCACTTATCGGAAATTTACTGGAAATTTTCTATCTATGTAGGTCAGTGGACACCGCCACTGTTCTAAGATCTACTGCCGAAGGAAGCGTGCTTTGGCAATGGGCCACTTTTTGCTGAGCAAAAAGTGGAGATTCTCATGTCCTCCTGCTTAGGTAGTGGTGGCTTTGGAGGAATAGTCGCTTTCACATCCGGTTTAGTCACGTTCAGCCGATAGTTAGTCGCTCTCCCTTTCCATTTAGTCACGTACGAAGGTCGTTTAGTCGCGTTCACCATTCGTTTAGTCACTTATCGGAAATTTACTGGAAATTAACCGCCTCCAACACAAAAACCACCCAACCGGGTGGTTTTTATTGTCCCTATGAATAGCGGTTCGCGGACCGGCTTTAATTCAAGTGGGCTTATTTAGTTATGAGCACTCCATCGATCCTAGATGGACACCACTGCATTGAACACGTCCGCTAGGATAGCGGTGGCTTGGTCGATTTCTTCCTTGGACACCGTTAGCGGTGGTAGGACGCGGATGACGTTTGGGCCGGCTGCTACTAGGAGCAGGCCTGCTTTTTCAGCAGCGGTGATGTATGGTGCTGCCTCGCCATCACAGATGATGCCAATCATGAGTCCTAGGCCGACTATTTGGTTATTCGGAAGTGTTTCCTTTAGCTTACCCATAAAGTAGGCGGATGTTTCATTCACATTCGCTAAAAATTCATCTTGGAAGACGTGGTCGACTACGGTCGTTGCTACAGCGACTGCTAGTGGGTTGCCGCCGAAGGTCGTACCGTGAACACCTGGTCCGAAGGTTGGGCCTACTGCTGCTGTACCGAGCAGGGCACCGATTGGGAAGCCTCCCCCTAGCCCCTTCGCTAGGGACATGATGTCTGGCTTCAAGCCGACTTGCTCGTGGGCATAGCGGGTCCCGGTTCGGCCGATGCCGGTTTGGACTTCGTCGATGATTAGGAGGATGCCCTTTTCTTCGCAGATTTCGTTGATTGCCGCTACGAATTCAGGAGTTACCTTGTTGACGCCGCCTTCTCCTTGGATGACCTCTAGCATGATGGCGCAGACTTCGTCGTCGATCACTGCTTTTAATTTTTCTACATCGTTAAATGGCACGGTACGGAAGGTTTCGAGTAATGGTCCAAAGCCGTTTCGTACTTTTTCCTGACCAGTTGCGGACATGGCACCGAAAGTCCGGCCATGGAACGATTTTTCGAAGGTGATGATTACGTGCTTGCCTGTGTGCTTGCGCGCAAGCTTGATAGCGGCCTCATTCGCCTCTGTTCCACTGTTGCAGAAAAAGGCATGCGCAAAGTGAGTTCCTTCTATTAATTTGGCAGCCAGTTTTTCTTGACCTGGGTTTTCGAATAAATTCGATGTGTGCCATAGCTTCTGACTTTGTTGCTGAATGGTTTCCACTAGTGCGGGGTGTGCATGGCCTAGGCTTAGCACAGCGATACCACTGGTGAAATCCAGGTATTCCTTTCCGTTAACGTCTGTTAGGATTGTTCCTTTTCCTTTTACGGGCTGTACCTGTCGACGAGCGTAATTGGGAAATAAAGCACTCATGCATAAACCTCCTGTTTAAGTATGGTTGTTCCTTGGAGCTGTTCATCAACAATTTGAACGGACGGAATTCCTGCCGCCAAACAGTCTAGAGCTGCTGTCACCTTTGGGATCATACCTCCGTAGATATCTCCTGAAGTAATCCAGCCACGTATCGCATCGGCCAGAATGACCCGCTGCACGTCCCCTGCTATTTTAATGCCAGGAGTATCTGTCACTAGATAAAGGCTTTCTGCTCCTACTGCCAATGCAACGGCGCTTGCCACCGTATCCGCATTTATATTGAGTGGCGTGCCATCCTCCGTACAGCTTATGCAGGAAATGACAGGCGTAATGCCATTGACAAGTAGGGTATCTAGAATTCCAGTGTTCACTTGTTTTATTTCTCCAACATATCCATATAATCCTTTATTTAGGAAGTCGCAAGTTAATAAATTTGCATCATAGCCGCTGAGTCCAATGGCTGCGATATTATGTTTACACAGCTGGTTCACTAGGAAGGGATTTACCTTACCAACCAGCGTGCTTTGGACGATATGCACTGCCTCTTCAGAGGTCACCCGGAAACCATTGATCGTAGTAGAAGTGACCTGATTGTCCGAGAGCGCCTGGTTGATTGCCGGGCCACCGCCATGGACGATGATAATTTCATTGCCATCTGCGATTAGTTGCTTGAAGATGGAGAAGAAGCCCTCCTGCAAGCCTTCAAGCATACTGCCGCCCAGCTTGATCACGATTCGCTTAGGAACGATAGGTTGCATTGATTTGGACATAGTCATACGTCAAATCACACCCCCATGCTGTTCCTTGTCCGTTGCCTTGATTTAATTCCACTACAAATTTAATGTCTGCTTGCTTTAAATACAGATGGGCTTCCTCCTCCGAGAAAGGCACTGGTCCCCCATCGCTCACAACTTGGATATCGCCAATCCAGATGTTGATGCCATATGGGTCGATGGTTGCCCCACTGTAGCCGATTGCTGCAATAATGCGTCCCCAGTTTGCATCGCTTCCGAAGACTGCCGTTTTCACAAGCGGTGACCCCACAACTGTTTTGGCAATTTTACGTGCTTCCTCATCACTCACTGCGCCATTTACTTCTACCTCAATCAGCTTCGTTGCCCCTTCGCCGTCCTTTGCAATCATTTTCGCAAGGTCGAGTGATACCATATGAAGCGTTTCGATAAAGTTGGACCAGTCTGGGTGAGATGGTGTTAACGCGCTGTTACCTGCCAACCCATTTGCCATGACAAGCACCATATCATTAGTAGAAGAATCGCCATCGACCGTAATTGCATTAAAGGTGACGTCCGTGATGGATTTTAAAGCCGCTTGCAGGTAATCAGATTCGATATTTGCATCGGTGGTAATGAATGCAAACATCGTCGCCATATTTGGCTCGATCATGCCAGAGCCCTTCGCAGTACCGGCAATGATGACTTCCTTCCCATCTATCATTGTTTTATAGCTGGTGTCCTTGGTCACCGTATCGGTTGTCATGATGGCTTGAGAGAAATTAATCGCCCCTTCTAGCTCATCAGTAGGCTCCAGCTTTTGGATTCCTGAAAGCAGTGGCTCCATTTTCAGCATTTGACCTATGACGCCAGTGGATCCCACGCCAACTAACTCTGGAGCAATTCCTAGCTTTTCTGCCGTTTTTTCTTGCATTGTATAGGCATCTAGAATTCCTTGTTTTCCTGTGCAGGAATTCGCAATACCAGAGCATACGACCAATGCTTGCATTTTCTTTGTGGAGTAGACGACTTCCTTCGTGACTACGAGCGGCGCACCAATGATGGCATTCGTAGAAAATACTCCTGCAACGCTTGCTGGCACCTCACTAGTCAGTAGCGCCAGGTCCTTCTTCTTATGCTTTAATCCACAGTGGATCCCTGTTGCCTTAAAGCCTTTTGGCGATGCGATATTCTTATAAGCGATACGTTTTTTGGTCATCGTAGCAGCAATCATTTGTAAACCTCCTTTTTAAATGAATAATGGGACAAGTGATAGGCCAGTCTTCTGGTCCAGGCCAAATTGGACGTTCATATTCTGGATTGCCTGACCGGCTGCCCCTTTTACTAGATTGTCAATGACAGAGACGACGGTTGCCCTGTTCGTGCGGGTATCTACTTTCACATGAATATCACAGTAGTTCGAGCCGTAGACCTGGTTCGTGCCAAATTTGTTTGTGTCTTTTACGATTCGTACAAATGGATGATTTGCATAGGCTTCCTCTAGCGTATCTACTAGCTGCTTTTCTGTTACTCCTTCTTGCACGGGGGCATAGCTGGTTGCTAGAATGCCTCTAGTCATCGGAACGAGATGGGTTGTAAACGTGATAGGCGCTGTTGCCCCTGCAAACATTTCCATCGCTTGCTCTATTTCTGGGATATGCTGATGCTCATGGAGCTTATAGATTGCTATATTTTCATTCGTCTCGCTGAAATGCGTCATGGCGGTCGGTTTATTGCCAGCCCCGGAAATGCCACTTTTTGCATCGATGAACAGCAAGGACGGATCGATTAGTTTTTCTTTTATTAGTGGTAAAACGGATAATAGCACTGCCGTTGGATAGCAGCCTGGGTTAGCAATAAGCGGCGCTTCTGCTATTTGACGCTCATTCCATTCGGTTAGCCCATAGACGCTTTGCTCCACTGCCTCTAAGGGGGCAGGCTCCTTTTTATACCACTGCTGATAGGACGATAGGTTTTTTAAGCGGAAATCTCCGGATAGGTCAATAAGCTTTGGACCTTTTCCAATAAAAGCGGGTAAAAGCTCAGAGGTTACACCGGAGGGAGTACTTGTAAAAATGCAATCATATTCTAGTATTCTATTAGGCTCTATCTCTAGTAATGGCTCATCGTAAATATTCATAAATGATGTATATTTATCCGAAAAGTGAATACCAGCCTCTGAAGACGAAAATAAATCAATAGCATCCACTTCTGGATGGTTATGTAAAATTCTAATTAGTTCAAGCCCTCCGTAACCGGTAGCTCCTATAATGCCCACTTTCATTTTTCCACCTCTTTCCTGATAATAAAAATAGTATAATACTGCATAATTATAAAGTCAAACGTATTTTTATTTGTTTTAGTAATTTTTTTATATGGAACATGGAGAGGGGAAAGGAAAAAGAGGTTGGGATAAAACTTCTGGGCATTGGTTTGGAGTATTGTCAGCGAAAAACGTAAAAGAGAAGAAGCACTTATAATTCTCATAAGCGCCTCTTCTCTTCTCTTCTCTTCTCACAGTATTGTTATTCCTTATTATGATGTTTTCCATCATGCTTGCCTTTCGGCGGGTGGTCTTTCTTATTTTTACCTTTGTCTTGCTCTTTGTTTTTATGGGGATTTTTTTCTTGCTTCTTTTCGTGTTGCTTGGCCGGTTTTTCTTTCTTCTTCTCTTTATTTTGGGAAGGAGAATGCTGCTGTTTCTTCTCAGCTGCCGGTTTCTTATCTTGCTTTGCTTTATCTACAGAAGGAGCGTCCTGCTTCTTATTTTGCTGAGTAGATTTCTGTTTTTTATACTGCTGGATAGATTTTTGCTTTTCATTCGCCTTAGAACGTTCTTCCTTCGTGCTCTTTTCAAGCTGCACTGGTTTTTCCGAATTTTTTTGCTGTACTTCATTTACCGCCTTTTCAATTGTCTGCTTAAGCTCTTCCTTTTCCTCTTTTTCATAGATGGTCGTAATGACCACTTCTTCCTTCGGACTAATTTCTTTCACTGCCTGAGTCAGGACAACAGCAATAGGGAGTCCAATCCAATCAGCTCCTATTTCTGTCGATGCCTCATCTAACGACCTTAGGGTAACAACGTTTCCTTCTTCATCTACACCGAGCTCAATGGAGTCTACACCCTCCAATTGAACATACGCATAGGCTTTCTCTGACTCAGGAATCATCGATGCGACAAAAACGATTAGAAGCACTGCTGCTACGAGAACTGGGGCAAGAAACGAAGGCTTCCATTTTTTCCGAGGATTCATTTGCGGCTGAAGCAGATAAAACTCTACCTCTTCCCCGATGGAAGGATTCTCTACCACCGGCGTACCGCGCAAAAATTCGCCCTCGGTTGTCAGAAAAACGAAATGAGTCTCCTGTTTCTCACAGACAATGCCTCTATACTTGCGCATCATATGATTTCTCCTTTCACATAGTCCTTTATATAAACAAAATCACTTTTTAGCAGGAGGATGACTGCTATCATATACTTTCGATGTCTCTCCAAGGTTTTTCTCGAAACCCCTACAAGTGACTCGACATCTTTTAATGGCAGCTTCTTTTTGGCAATAAAAGAAGCATAAAGCTCCTCTGATTCGGAAATAATTTGTGCAATTTGAAAGGCAGTTCTTCTACTGTCCGCGTGCTTTGGCGCAGAGGAAGTCAGCTCTTCAAAGGAGAGCTTGTACTCAGCCAGAAGCTCCTTATATTTAAGAAGCTCCTCTCTCCTGCTTGCAGCTTGCTCCTCCTCAGCGTGGCGATGAAGCGAACGCTCCTCTAGTATTTGGTTTTCAAATTCTACTAGCTGCTCTTTCCGTGTAGATTCCTTTCGCAAGAAATCTAGTAATCTTCTCTTTATGACCAAATGTGCAAAGGTTTCTAAAGAGGCGTTTTTTTCTTCGTTATATGCAATCAAAGCCTCATGAAAACCCTGCAACGAAATACTGAATTCCTCATCTTGCTCATTAATCTGTCTTTTGCAAATATAGGAAGCTGTTTTTTTAATAAAAGGGGTATACTCAAATAGAAGGTCATTTACTGCCTCCTTTTGATCCTTTGCCCTAACATTGAGCCTAGTGGTATTTGGTTTTGATTTAAATAGGCCCTGTATTATGGACAAAAGCATACATACCCTCCGTTCTCATTCAAGCCTTCATCTGATTGTAGCCGGCTTTATTGAAAATGAAAAGCGGTTCTATCATTTATTGTGATTCGGATGATCCTCATGCTTCTTCCCTTTTTTACGTTCATGGGAATGCTTTGCTCGATCAGCCTTTTTTTCTGCCTTTTCTTTTGCCTTTAAGGCTTTTCTTTCAAGCTTTTGTTGTTCCTTTAAAGCCTTCTTCTCTTCCTTTTTTTCGTGCTTATCGGCATGTTTATGTGCCTTTTTCTCTTTTTGCTCTTTCTTTTCTTTCTTTTCTGGTTTAGGCTCTACTGGCACGACCGGTTTGACGATCGGCTCCTTCTTTGCAGGGGCCTCTGCCTTTATTTCCTTTTTCGATGTTTTTTTGAACGAAGCTATTGTGTCCTTGATTGATAGCTTAATAGATGCTTTTGCCTCCTCAGTAGGGGCGTTCTCATAAGCTTTCACTAACGCAATGATACTGTTCAAGAAAACTACCGTCTCTGCCTTGCTGTCCTTATTATCTACATAGGCCTCATACTCACTGATTTGACGATCGATCGCTTTTTTTAGTGCAGCCTTTGCTTCCGCATCCCCTGCTTGCTCATATGCATGAAGCAGACCAATCAGCTTTTTGCTCGTATGGCTTGGCGAGAAGTCCTTTTCGACCTTACTTTCGTCTACCGATTTTTTCTCAGTCACCTTCGTAATGCTAACCGTATCAAATTCATCCGCAGCCCAAGCATAGCTAGCTCCTGATACGGTAAGCGTTACCGCCAATAATGCCGCTCCCGTCTTCTTCCATTTCCTTTGCAATCACATCACCTCTTCCAATCATGTACCCTTTTGGGCCCTTCACTTAGTTATTCGAATGGTATCTGTAATTTGTGGGGGTCGGAAATAAAAAAAGTAACCGATTGTTAAATCAGTTACTCCAGGCTTCCATTATCTAGTTATCCAGAAATCGAGAAATCGAGAAATCTTATGACAAATCTAATGAGTATGAGACTAAAAAAGACCAGTAAAAGGATGAGAAGTATTTTTTTCGGGTTACGCACGCCAGTCCTCCATTCCTAACGAGTAGGTTCTATTGTAACATTGCCCTCTTTCTCCGTTTTCTCCAGATATCCTCTGCTGCCCCGGAGCCGAGAATAACACCTATTACGATGAGCAGCAAGCCAAGGAAGTGTCTAATAGTTAAAATTTCTCCCAGGAATAAAGCAGATAGAACAATGGAGAATAGCGTGTTCAAATTCATAAATATCGCCGCTTTTGTTGCGCCTGCCTTTCCAACCGCATAGTTGTATATCATATGACCAACCGCAGTACAAATAATCGCAGATGTAATAAAGATAACCCAAAATGCTGACGACTGCTCCCCAAAGCTCTTAATAGCACCCGGCTCTTGAATAAGACTTATTACAATTAAAGCAAGTGACCCTATCACCAGCATATAGCCAGTCAACAGTCTTGGATCCAAGGTTCTAGCAGCTTTTGTAATTACCATAAAGCTTAGCACTTGCATAAAAATAGCCATGAACACGTAAAAATCCCCAATATTACCGCCACCCATTCCACCACCTACTAGGATGGAGACGAATACGCCTGCAAGACCAATGACTAACCCTATCCACTGAATCATAGACGGAAAGGACTTTAAAATAATAGCTCCCGTAATGGCGGTCAAAATCGGACCTGCCCCAAGAATCAACCCACCATGCGTCGCACTTGTAATAGAGAGACCCATATTCAAGAAGTAATGGTGCGCCACAACATTTAAAATAGATCCTAGCAAAATATAAGTCCATTCTTTTTTAGTAGGCTTTCGAAGAAGCTTCATTTTCCATAAAATCAGCACTACTGCTATCCCAGCTATAAAAATACGAAACGCCGTTAAAGTAACTGGTGGAACCGCCGTCACTAAATACTTCAAAGCAGGCACATTTGCTCCCCATACCAACATCACAAAAACAAGCATCGTATAAATCTTCCACATAGTTATTTCCCTCACTTTCTACTTAGCGATTGAACCTCCCGATTCCATCGCTCCTACATAAAAATCCCTACTTACTAAGTGAGAGTTTCTTTGCATTATACCAGTATAACGATTTCGGAAATAATTGTTAAGGAAATAGATTTGCTTTGGATGGTTACTAAATGGCGAGGGGGATAGGTGAGGTGGATTAGGAGAATGTCGGATGCGTGGCGGCTTACTGGTGATTGGGGTAGGGATTGGGGTTGGGTTTACTCTCGGTCGGCTGGGATTTACTCTCGTATAGAGTAAGGATACTCTCACTTGGGGACCATTTATTCTCGGATAGACCAGATTTATTCTCATTCGGCCGGTTTACTCTCGTTCGGCTTAGATTTATTCTCGGATAGCCAAATTTTACTCTCGGTTAAAATGGTGGAAAGGCATGGCCTGGGTCTGCCTGCTATCAGTCAAGAGGTTACTCTTGCTCGGCTTCACTTTACTCTCGGTTAAACCAGGTTTATTCTCATTCGACTGGTTTACTCTCGTTCGGCCGGGATTTACTCTCAGTTAGCCTGACTTTTACTCTCGGTTAAAATGGTGGGAGGCATGGCCAGGGTCCACATGGTAGTGATCAAGTTGCTACTCATTTTTATTACTCTCATTCGGAGAGGATTTATTCTCACTTAGACTGGGTTTACTCTCATTCGGAGAACCTTTACTCTCGGATAGACCAGGTTTATTCTCATTCGACTGGTTTACTCTCGTTCGGTCGGGATTTACTCTCAGTTAGCCTGACTTTACTCTCGGTTAAAATGGTGGGAGGCATGGCCAGGGTCCACTTGGAATCGGTCAAGGGGTCTCGATGGATTTCAATTTACTCTCGGATAGGGTGGGTCACTCTCAGTCGGTAGGGATTTATTTCTCGGATAGGGTGAGGTTACTCTCACTCAGCAACCATTTACTCTCGGATAGACCAGGTTTATTCTCATTCAGCTGGTTTACTCTCGTTCAACAGACATTTACTCTCAGTTAGCCATGTTTTACTCTCGGTTAAAATGGACATAAGGCATAGCCAAGGTCTGCTTGGGAGCGGCTAGGTCTTTAGTTGGTTCTCAGTAATCCTGTTAGACTATATAGAAAAGCATCCGAAGATATCGGATGCTTTTCCTTCATTTATTTCTTTAAGGTATATTTCTTTCCGTTCTCTCCTACTATTTCTATTGCTGTTGGCGTGATGGTCATATCTTTCGCTTGGACATTTGAAAGCTTTGTTGCTTTCTTGTCTATCAAGCTATACCTGTAAACGCCAGTTTTGTTGAAGTAATACATGGTCGAGTGGTCATAGTCTATTGATTGGTGATATTGGGTAAATGCAACTTCATGTTCATAGGCCATTGGCTTAAAAATGAAGCGAGCATTGAATTTATGTTCAAACCTTCTGTCATTTCCTTCTAAATCTACTGAGTAGAGCTGTAGAGAGTGATCTATATTAGCTAGGTTTTGGTGAATAGGCTCTTTGGGATTTGGCTCCATTGTATAATAAATTCGGTCATTCCATATATACATGTTGCGTTGCATTTCCTCAAATCGATTTAATGGAATTTCAGACCATTCCCCACCTTCCAAGGAGGTTTTCGTGATAGCGAATCCCATAGGTTTGTCTGTAGCTTGTGAGACTCCTTTTTGATATAGGAAATAAATATCGTCATTATAGAGGACGATTGGAAAGTTCCACCCAAGCCAAATTGTATAAGTGCCACCGTCAGAAGGGTAATCTGTGGAATCTAGTAAGATTTTTTCTTCCTTCGTCTTTTGGTTTATTTTCACAAGACTGACTTTATCGCCTTCCTTCTTCATCGAATATGTCCATCCTTCGCGGTCAATGGAGGTGCCGAGTTCTCCCACGGATGATTTGTAGCTACCTACCTTCATCGAGTCGTCCATTGCACGAGCTAGAAATGCAGAGAAGTGTGCTCGCGTCACCGGCTCCGATGGCTTGAAAGTGCCATCTGGATACCCACTTGCTACTCGATGTTTTGCTACACTGTTTACATCGCCGTATGCCCAATGATTTGAAGAAACGTCGATGAATGTCGGCTGCTTGTCCAGCGTCATATTGAATGAGCGACGGAGAATTGCTGCCATCTGTGCACGAGTTGTAGTTTCTCCCGGTCTCATATAACCATTCTCTCCGCGGAGGATTCCCTTCTCGTTTACCGTTGCCAGAATACGATAATAGCTCGATTTCTTTGTTACATCTTTAAAATTTACCGTAGGGTTATCCACCAGCTCAATATCTAAAGCTTTAATTAGCATCGCTGCAGCTTGCGCCCTTGTAATTGGCTCGTTCGGTCTGAAGGTGCCATCTGGATACCCACTGATAATTCCTTTTTCATACAAATAGAGAATGGCTCCAGCGGATCCGTTACTCTCAATATCAGATAATGGCGTCTTCTTTGCATGCGTAGGTGTTGCGACAGGAAACAATAGCAAAAGAACTGTCAATGTAGCAATAAACCTCTTCATATATCCACCTCCTAGAATATTTACATAATTTTACCATAAAAAGACCTCTGCGGGAAAGCAGAGGCCATTCTTATTTATACGTTATATACTTCACATAATCCTTCCAGCTTACAGCTTTTACACTGTTCCAGCTTGGCAGCTCCAATGGGAGGGGAAGGAAGGTTTGTGTTCCTTCGTATTTTAATTCCTCCTCTACCACCACGGTGTCTGTCGGAAGACCATTCACAATTGCATGATTTTCTAGTTGGAAAGGTACTGTAACAGGTGTGACTGTAAGCCTCCCTCTCTCATCCAATGTGTAAATAGCTTTTTGTTGTTCTACGGTTGCTAGAAGCCATGTGGATGGTACTCTCACCGCATCTGTTGCTTCATCTGTCACAAAGACGGTGTTCACATTTGCTGCAAACGGTATTTCATCTATCTGCTCCGTGAGACCTACTTGGATTTCATAGAGCGGTTTATCGTAACGCTTGTCAAACTGCTCGAAGGCATTCAGCCATTTAGAAGTATCCACCGGTACTGTTGATTTGCTAATGAGGGAGCCCTCTAACACGCCTTCTACATGTTCAGAAAAACCACTAACTTGCTGACCTTCCTCTAACTCATGCCAATCCTTTTCCTCTACGTAAGTTACAAGGGATTTTTCATTCGTGAAGATTTCAATTAAATATTTTCCATTCTCTTCTTGAATCGAACCGATCGTTCCTTCCACTGGACTCACTACGGAAAGATCTCCGGCAGGTTGGCTTAGCTGAGACCGCACAATCTCTAATTGCCTTTCAATCTCCAGTAGCCTTACCTCGGTTTCCGCAATTGCCTGAGCAAAATTTCCATCTTGGGAGGCACTCACATCTACTTGGACATTTACGTCCATTTCACCATCCCCAGTGTTAGCTGTCGAGGTGTTACTGTCGCTAACCGTACCAGGAGTAGAGGCTCTTTCAGATTCCAATCTGCTTTGAAGCTGAAGAAGCTGTCCTTGCTCGATCTGGTAAGCCTGCTGCTGAGTTTCCCATAAAGAACGCTGTTCATCCTCATAGGCTGTGTTCAGCTGTGCAAGCTCCATTTCCGGTTGCACAACATCTCCTTCAGAAACTAGTAAATTATTTACCTTCTCCATTTCGATAGCCACACGGACAATATCGGTTGGCACAATTACTGACTCTTTTTCTAGCTCCTTCACGTATGTGTTATGAGAAGGCCGGTCAAATTCCTCAATATAGTAGGTTCTTTCAATTTCGCTTTTCTCATCAAATAGTAATATTGCATTTGTCGCCACTAACGAAGATACAACAATTGCAATGCCAATCGCATACCATCTATTCATTTATATACCCTCCTCGATCCATTTAGTAATTGGGAGGACTTCTATACCAGCAGCGAGTACTGCTAGAATTACCTGGATGGCAATGAGAATCAGGAGCACATTTCGTGCGGACATATCTGTGAACGATTTGACGAACTGATACTGAATAGCAACGATTAAGGCTACTGTAATTGAAAAATGGTCAAATAGCGCAATAATATACGGTTGATCTAAAAACACTGCCGCCATAGGCCCAAATGATAAAACAGAGTAATCAGTTGTATAGCCTACGATTGCATATAGAAAAAAGTTAAATGCTTTTTCCATCACCAGGATACTTACTACAAACAGCTGAATTACCGCCACCTTGGATAGGTCGATGGTAAATATTTTATGTAATAAATAGGAGATTCCGAAAAAGAAGAAGGCAAAGTATAGAATTGCCGATAAGATTGCCCCAATTACAGAAACGAGTCTTGCGATGATATAAGTATCCTCAAAGCCTTTTACAAATAAGTAAGTTAAACCCTCTGTATGCATGCCCCATACATCTCGTAGTGCAAATAATAGTGCCGTCAGCAATGCCACTATCCACACTCTACTTCGGAAGCCACGCATAGTAGCGTCATTCAAGGAATCAATCAAGTCTCCTTGATGGAAAAGATGCTTCCAAAATTTAAATTCAAAAAACATTCCTTTGCCCTCCTATAGTTGAACAGTTATCTCTACGTACGCTCCAGCTTCTAAAATTTTACCAGACTGAGAGATTTTTGGATGAACCAACAGTATGTATGCTGCTCCATTATCTAATAAATTTGTCGTCTTAACAATTAGTTGGTTACGGGTAATTTTTTTTACCTCAATTGGTAAATGTTCGGAATCGCCAAGCTTTATTAATTCGACCTTTGCTTTTTTGTCTAATTGGATGCTCCCAGAGAAAGTAATCGTGAAATCTTTGTTTGGAGGAACCCCCTTCAAAGGTTTCATTTTTTTATAGCCCTTTTTTCCTTCCACCAATGAATCTAGATGTGCTTGCAGTAGTTCATTCCCTACCACTGTCTTTCTATGTGGGGCTACCCCTCTTCCATTAATCAATGTACCCTTCGGACCGCTAAAGGACGCAATCGTCAACTTTAGATAAGACCCATCTGATAACGGATAAAAGCCTTGCATACTGCCTTTTCCATAGGTTGTTTGTCCATACAGGATGGCTGATTTTTGGTCATGCAAAGCTGCTGCTGTCATTTCCGAAGCACTTGCACTTGCACCATTAATCAATACCCTCGTGTTCGCTGGAAATAAAGAGGATTGCTTTTTCGAACGAACGAGCAGCTCTCCTAACCTCGTGTTCAATGTATAAGCTTGCGGACTCATTGGAAACAACCCTATCAGCTCTTCAGCTGTTTCTACGTATCCACCGCCATTATTGCGTAGATCTAGGATGAAGGAAGTAGCACCTTCCCCCTTCAATTCTTTCTTTGCCTCAAGCACCAGCTTCGCTCCATCATCGGAATAGGAGCGAAGAGATATGTACCCTACATTTCCCGCCAAGAGCCTTTTCGTGACTACTGGCAGGCTATAGCTTTTCCGAGTAATTATGTATGTTCTTCGTATGTCTGAGCTTTTTTGTAAGAGGAGCTCGACCTTTGTTCCTTCCTTCCCCGTTATATAAGAAGAGGCTTGTTCGACGGCCATGCTACTGGTAGAAACTCCATTTATGGATAGGATAAGATCACCTGCTTCCAGACCAGCAAGGTCAGCAGGTGCATCTTCAAACACTTCTACTATTTCTATCCCGTTCTCAATAGAACTGATTGCCACCCCTATGCCTACCGTTTGATTGTTGATAGAGCCATGGTAGCTTTCATATTCCTCTTTTGTAAAATAGGCAGAATATAAATCTAGCTCGTTTATAATTGCATGAATGGAGCTATATGCTTCTAAATTCTTTGGTATCTCACCAGCATAATTTTCATTGATAATACTTTTTACTTCATCAAGAGGAGCCGCATGCACTGCAAATGATGAAAAAACCATTGCTATCACTAGCAAGAGACTAGTTAAACCAGAAATCCTTTTCATGTAATTCCCTTCTCCCATAATTTATAAACCTATCATAACCTAAATTTTTTCGAAATTCTTCCATTTTTGCGTCAATCGGCTTGTTTTACTTGCATTTTTTTACAAAATTAAACTGAAATTGTGAACGAAAAGTCGTAATAATGATAGGAATAGAAGAATATCTTGAAGCAATCGGGCTTGTTTGCTGATTCTGAAAGCCTATTCCAACACTCCAGGACAATCTGTTACTATAAAAAAAATTGTGAATTCGTCTAAATTGTTAAAAAGTGGGTATCCTATCTGTAACTTTTTAAGTCCCATTTCGACCTATTCATTAAGAATAAGCTTGGCCATTTTACTCAGACGAGCAATACCGAATGAAACAAACAACGGGGACATATATAAAGATGTTTACTTTCCTATCCGGAAAGAATTTGTTAAAGAAGGAGAACGGGGAAATGAAATTTAATAAATTTGGATTTAATTGGGGGGACATTATTTTTGGTATCCTTGGTTCTAGCGGATTTATCTTGTTCCTTTACTTTTTTACATCCTTTTCCTAATTATCACACATAAAAACACCTACACGAAAAGGTTATTCGTTAGGTGTTTTTTTAAGGAGTCAGTTTATTCAACTTCATATCCTCCTGTAGTAGATTCTTTGATTCTTTGCAACTTATCAAATAGTGCTGCGTCTTTGTGAAGCAAAGCATAATCTATCATTCTGTCATAGTTTTCTTCCTCAAGCTGCTCAATTACTTCATGTACTCCCTCATTCATAATACTGCTTGATTCACTGCCTCCTTTAGCAATGATCACTTGTAAATGAGCATGTATATCAGAGACAAGGAGTAACTGGTATAATGGCAGACGAATAAATCGGTTACCTTTTTGGAAAACAAACACTTCAGACAAGTTTTCTACTTGTAGCGACTGTGAGTTGATAATAATCTCTTTTCCTTCTACAGGTACAAAATGAAATAGTTCATCCTCTTTACGTAAGGAAAAATACTGATAGGCAAATACTAATCTTATCCTGTCTCCTTCTAACTGCGTGTAGCAAGGCTGCATCAATTGCACAAGTAACATATGGCCTCAACCTCCCCCTATTTTGAATTTTCAGATTTCTAATAGTATATCATAAAAAAGTTTTACCGTGTAGTTTATTTTTACCAAATAGTGGTTTTTCATTTTTGCGGATCAACGCTATCCTTCCTAACAGTAATTATGGCATCGTTCGCTCGTTATTCAGGATAACTTGCGATGGAATGAATTCATTTGTACGCAGCTTCTCCTTCTTGAAATCCCTGCACACCAGTATAAGCGAATAACCACTTGTCCACTCTTTGGCGAAGGCACTTCCCCCTTAAGAAAAGCGAACACAATTCTGTGCTCGCCCCTATTTAATTCACTACTATTCTATTTTTATGCTCTTCTCTTCTTTTGGAATAGGTAAAGAAGCCTATCTTGGTAGAACTAAATTTAATAAGAAATAACTTAAAAATCTTATCCAGTACCTCTTGGTTGTTTGGCTCCTCCTCTCCCTCAATAATAAAAGAGAGCGTGTTGCGTAAAAAATTGATATGTAAATCGTAGATGACAAAATCCTCTGTAACAATCATTGGGATTTGTGCGATGCTTGGAGTGGAGCTTTCTACGATGTATTTGACATAGCCCATTCTTCTTCCAATAATTCTTACATTTTCTTGCTTCCTAAAGGCATCAAAATCTAGAGAATCTACTAAAGAGGGTATATAAACCTGTATTCTTTCTACTATCGTCGCATCCTTTCTGTATATCATATTACCTATTAATTTTATAATATAATCCATTCTGAATTTTAAAAATCTCCAATTTGGCGATTTTTCTCTCTTTCCCTCCTACTTTCGCTATTCTTGTGGCATTGTAAGGAGGATGAACCATGGCTTTTCACGAACATATTAGAGCATATAGAGAGCAGCTAGAAATAACACAAGTGGAAGCAGCTAAAAGACTTGGCATTGATCATTCAGTCTTATCTAAGTATGAGAAGGGCGTTCTTTCTATACCTATCTACTTGTTACCTAAATTCGCTGAGGTCTATTCCATCCCTGAGCATCTTTTTACCCAAATGATTCTAGATAAGTCTTTGAAAAGCAGAGATCCTGGATTAGAAGCTAGAGAAAGCAGAGCTCGCTATATCCAAAATTTCCAAGAGGAAGTTATCTCCAAGCTAATCCACATTAAAGAATTCCGAGATTTATCTCAGCAAATACTTGAATCATCTACCAATGATCAAGAAATTAAGCAATATATTAAACAGTTGAAGAAGCAGTAAATGCTATTACTTAGTTCATTCTATTAGTAATAGCTTTTTTATTTCCCTTCGTCTCCCTTTTAATAAAGACCTTTTAAACGTATAATGGAAGGACAGCCTTTTTTACAATAGGAGAGATTTCATTTGAACCTAACCTCATACCAAAAACTTGCTTCTCATTACGAGCAGTTCATTGATGAGTCTTTAAATAATATAAAATCCAAGCTCCAATCGAATGTTTCAGAAGATGAGGAGCTTGTTAGACGTGCAGCCTTTTTTGTGAGAAACGGTGCAGTCTCTATAACCAATTACCACTCGAAGGAGAATCGAATTGATTTTGTTATTCGAGACGTTTCCAATGTTGAAGTACAATATTTCCCGGTGGAAGACTCCAAGCATTGCCAATGTAATTTGGTGAAACCATGCAGACATATGGTGGCAGCTATCTTTTATTTATATCAACATAATAATTCTTTGTCCTCTTGGGTTTCTGATTGGCGTTCTTCTGCCGATGCAGTTCAATTGAATCTGCTCCGGAATGACAGGTCTCCAGAAGGCTGGGGACTTCTCGTGGAAACATTTTTCCGTAAATTCATATCAAACTATCCTCCAGCAAGCTTTTATCTCTTAGAGTTTGCCATTCATGATTTAAAGATCCAGGTAAGGAAATCCAAGCCGTTTGAACGTGAATGGCAGCCCATCTTTGATGCCTTTGTCAATCTGTCAATACTAACGAAGGTTTGGCCATATTTGAGACAATATGAGGATTCCAATATGCGGAACCGAGTACTTCATTTTTTGAATGAATCGATGGAGGAATTGGATGAAAATCTTTCCCAGTTAGCATCTAAGCCAAGATTGTTTGCTGCGGATACCTTTTATGACAAGATGATGGAAACGGTCCGCGCCTTCTATTTTAATACAGATGGCTTGCTAACCTATCGAAAGCATGTTTATCTTGCGTTTTGGGAGGCTTTGGTCACCAATAAAGCTAAACGCCTGGAAGAGGTAAAGTATCTCCAAGACTTTGAAAAATCCGAGGATGGCATGAAGCTAAATATGGTATTGCCTTATTTCTACTTAACCCTTTCCATGACGGACGAATTGCTAGAGGCTGCAGAGGAGATTGATCCTTACCAGCTGATGGAGTGGGTCACTGTATGTGAAAAGGCCCTACAGCTTAACCAGAAGGTATTAGCAAATGACCTTTCTCGAAAGCTTTTAACTCCTATTTCCTTTTATATGAAAAATATAGCCGAAAATCCTACACGCGTTATGCTAATTCGCCGGCTGGAGCTTTTATATAGTCAAGTGCAGCTTAAATCGGAGGAATTGGAGAAACTCTATTTATCCTTTGGCTTGTATGGAATTCAGTCCTTTTCCCAGCTATTACTAGAGCAGAAGCGATATAGAGATTGGATGGCCTTGCATCAGTCTGCTAATTCTTCACTTGAATATGCAGAAGCATGTGGTCTTTCGATTGTGAAGGAGGAAGCACCTGAAGTCTTACTGCCTCTCTATCATCACTATGCCATTAGATATCTTCAAGAGAAAAACCGTTATAGCTATAAGCAGGCCGTAAGGGTTTGGAAGAAGATGAAGCAAGTTGCCAAGAAATCGAACCAGAAAGATTTTTGGAATGACTATGTAACAAACCTAAAAGAAAAATATCGCAGGCTACGTGCCTTACAACAAGAAATAGAGAAGGGAAATCTATTATTATGAATAAGCCTTTATCTATTACACAGGAAATTTCTCTACACATTGAGCCATTAAATAACGGGGGTTTTAAAGTCATCTCCCATGACGCACCTATAGAGCAATGGGTACAGACCCTCTTTTTAGAGCATCGACCAAGCTTCTTTGGCTTGAATGCTCAAATCGAAGAAGATGCACTAATATTATCTCCCCTTGAGCTAGTAGAGGTGTTTTCAGCAGAATCTCACCCATTTGTATCCTTTTATGGGGTGGATCAAGCTTCTTCCGAATGGCTCTCCTCGTTTAAGGAATCGGCCAGCAAATGGAAGTCCCCTGAGCTTTGGCATCAGTTGCAGCTAAAGGATGAAGACTTACACGTATCAGATTCCTTTGCTGGCAATGATTCAAGGCTACTAGAATATGCTGTTAAGCAAAAGTTGTTTCAAGTAGGGCTTACAGTAAATGATTTGCCTGCCCTTATCCCGTTCTTTCAACAGGGGGGATGGCCGCTTACTTCTAAAACAAACCACCCCGTACTGTCAGTCGCTTTGAGATTATCAGAACCTGAGGGGCTGGACGATACCTGGTTATTGGAGACTGTTGTCCGTGGAAATAAAAGCAACACATACTGGGCACCTTCGTTTCGTAAAAAATCATCGCCGATTGAACAGGCGTTACCTGATAAATGGAAAAATTATCGTGATTTCATCTACGAAACACAGCAAAATATTTTTTCCTTAGTCACTGCAGTGGAGCCAGTTGAGCTAGACTCCTTTTATTCCTCCTCTCTGTCAGACGGAGAGGTACGTAAGTTTCTTCGCGACGATTTAGTTAAGCTGCAGGCACTTGGCTTTGAAATTGTATTACCTGCCTGGCTTAAAACGGTCAAAGATACAAAAATGAAAGTGAAGACGATTGCTAAAACTGCTAACACATATAAAACTTCAGCAGGATTAAATGAAATCCTTCAGTTCAATTGGAGCTTTTCACTAAACGGTCAGGAAATTTCGGCAGACGAGTTTCAAAAGATTGTAAACGAGAACCGTTCTTATATCCAAGCAGGGAATGAATGGTTCCGTATAGACGCTAATTGGATGCACCAGATTAGGGAGCTTATGAAGCAGTCAGAGGAAGAAAATTGGACGGTTAAGGAGCTCCTCTTCCGAGAAATTCCAGAAGAAATAGCACTTGCGCTGGATGAAGAAGATGCAGAGGAAGATCCGCTCTTCCAGTTTGAAATGCAGCAATCCTTAAAATCTTTAATGGAGCAGCTTTCCGAAAAGAAGGGCTATCCTCCAGTTGAGGTGTCGAAAAATCTCTTGACCGAGCTACGCCCTTATCAGCAGCAAGGCCTAGACTGGTTAGTATTTATGCGAAATGAACAGTTTGGCGCCTGCCTTGCAGATGACATGGGATTAGGGAAAACGGTTCAGCTTATTTCCTACCTACTGCATGTTCATGAAGGCGCACCACAGGAAGCACCGTCTCTTATCATCTGCCCAACCTCCGTATTAGGTAATTGGCAAAAAGAGCTTACGAAATTTGCTCCTTCCCTAAAAGTAGAGACTCATTATGGTGCAGGTCGTACTAAGAAGATTGATCTGTCCGCCGACGTGGTTCTTACTACCTTTGGAACAGCAATGCAGGACATTGAATCATTAGAGTATATTACTTGGTCTAGTGTCACTTTAGATGAAGCTCAAAATATAAAAAATATGCATACGAAGCAATCTAGAGCTATTCGGAAGCTTGCAGGTAAGCACCATATTGCGCTTACCGGAACGCCTGTAGAAAATAGACTATCTGAGCTCTGGTCCATCTTTGACTTTATACACAGAGGTTATTTAGGCTCTTTTCGGAAGTTTCAAGAGGAGTTCATTGCGCCTATCGAAAGAGATAATTCCGAAACGACGAAGCATAAGCTCCGCTTAAAAATCCAACCGTTCCTACTTAGAAGAACCAAGCAGGACCCTGAGCTCTTGCTAAACTTACCTGATAAGCTGGAACAAAAGGAATATTGCGGGCTTACTACCGAGCAGGCAGCTCTTTATGAATCGCTTATTCAAGAAACTGTTAGTAAGCTAGATACCCTTACAGGCTTTGAAAAGAAAGGCTTAATCTTAAAAATGCTTAGCAAGCTTAAGCAATTATGTAATCATCCCGCCCTGTACTTAAAGGAACCTTTTGATGAAGCGGAGGAAATGCTCGAACGTTCTGAAAAGCTTGCTCGAATTGTAACGCTCGCTGGAGAAATAGCTGCACGTGGCGAACAATGTCTCATCTTTACTCAATATATTGGTATGGGGCATTTGCTACAGCATTGTCTAGCAGAAATGTATGATATCGATGCTCCTTTTTTAACTGGAAGTATGCCAAAAAACCAACGTGACCATCTGGTGGAGGCTTTTCAAGCGAAGGAGTTCCCAGTTTTCTTACTTTCCTTAAAGGCAGGAGGTACAGGTTTGAACTTAACAGCTGCTAACCATGTCCTCCACGCCGATCGTTGGTGGAATCCCGCTGTTGAAAACCAAGCAACTGACCGAGCATATCGAATCGGCCAAGTTAACTTTGTGCACGTCCATAAATTTATAACGATAGGAACAATTGAAGAGAAAATTGATAAATTGCTGGAGGAAAAGCAGTCTCTTTCTGAGGAATTAATCCATTCCAGTCAGTGGATCACTGAAATGTCTGATGACGAGTTAAAGAATCTGCTCACGCTTACTATCTAGATTATGTAACCTGGCCTACCATAGGTCAGGTTTTTTGAATTGGTTGCGGCCATTCAAATTTCTATACTGGAACTTTATTTGGTATTGGAAATTCAAAATTACTTGTACTTTTGTCCTCTGGTCCTTCTTCTCTCTTTTTAGTAACTAAAAATCTTATTTCCTCCACTATTACCTCTGTTATAAAAACTCTCGTCCCATCTCCTTTCTCATAGGATCTTGTATTTAGCCTACCAGTTATACCGACTAGCGAGCCTTTTCCACAATATTTAACAGTTGTTTCCGCTATTTTCCCCCAAATAGTACAAAGGACAAAATCCGCTTCGTCTTGCTTATATCCTTTGTTTACAGCTATGACAAAGCTTGTCTGAACCCTCCCTTCTGATAATTGTTTCAGCTGCGGTGCCTTCGTCATCCTTCCGATTAAGGAAACTGTGTTCACTAACTCACCTCCTTCTAGGACAATAATAGAAGAGATATAAATTGTTTGCAAAAGTCAGTAATACTGTTTTGGACCCTTTTATTAGATGATAATTGAATTTTAAAGCATAGTTGTTTGGCTGGAGCTCACCAGAACAATCTTTTGTCAAAACAAAAAAATGATTTTAGTAGTTTTGATATTATTTTTCCATCGCAGCTCCTATGTTATAATGAAACACAATAGTAATCTAAAGGGGGTTGGCTAATGAAAACATTTAAAATGATTTCAGTTTCTCTCATCCGCAACAATGAAGAAACCCCGATTTTTCTTGAAGACGGTATTGTAATTAATCAAGAAAATACTAGTCGTTCTTGGATTTTGGAATTATTTATTGATCAAAAGTATGAAGAATTTTTTAATGATTTAAAGGAGTCCAACGAAATTTTCGTCGTAAAGGTTGTTATTTCCTATCCAGAGAATGAGCCGGCTCATTTTGAGGTTGCCACATACTCTGTGAAGCATATTGGGGACCATTTATCTGTTTTACTTAGAGGGACTTTAAAACGTGCAAGAAGGAAATACGCTGAATCATTACTTGCCGATTTGTTAGAAGAAGGGCTGAGCGGGGAAGAGCTATTAGCAAAGTTTGAAAATGATATGAAAACCAGACCATCTTTAAAACGAGATAAAAAAGGCTGACGCTCATGACAAAATGCTCTCCAATTGTTAGAAGCATCTAACAATTGGAGTTCAGTTCATGAACAGTCAGCATTTTTAATTATTTATTATTACTTTCGCCATTCTTTACTTGAGGTTCTTTTACATTTGTCTCATCCATGACACCGTCACCATTGTTATTAATGGTGTTGTTTTCATTCGTGTCATTATTATTGCCATTCATGGTATCACCAATATCCTCGATAGCATCGTCGACTCCTGCGCCATTACCCATCCCGTTATTTCCGGAACCTTCTGCACCGCTTGCACCGTTCTCATTCATAGCATCGTTATTTGCAGGAGAATTGGTATTCACGTCATTTCCGTTGTTTACGTCTTCAATCGGTGTTTCATTATCTGAAGGAACGTTATCGTTATCGTTATTATTCCCACAGCCAACTAACAGTACTGAGCATAATGCTACAGCAGGAACAGCTTTTTTCCACATAAAAAAATTCCTCCTCTTCAAAGTTAACCGTCACACTTTTCATGTGACTTACGATAGGTTAACCAGGAAAAGAAGGAACTATCCATTTGCAATTATGCCTGTTTTTCCATTTCTTTAAGCAATGATTCCACGTATAGCGCTTCTGCTTTACATCCATATTTATAGTGAGTGTTCAATTTGTCTTGTTTGGTTTCTATGGAAGCAATTAAATCCTCATGAACAGGCTCAGATAAGATTTTTTCAATAGTAGCATTGATTTTATTGGCAATTTCCGCATGAAACTCTTGGCTTTCCTTTACCTCTAAAGGAACCTTCTCATACCATGAAGCTGATTCTTGAATATAGCTTTGCCAGCTTTTAATAAAATCTTCTATGCTAAATAACTTTTCATCCCATCCAATTTTCGCCATATACAGTTCAAAAGCTTTTGATATAGATCGTGTTATACTGCTTTTGGTTCCTGTTGGTAACTCATGATACATTAGTTTACAGCCTCCTTACATGTCTCTCATTTTTTCTCTACTACTGGTCCTAACGCAAATAGGATGTCTGTTTCACAAACAATCTCTCCATCTACAGTTGCAACACCGTGACCTTTTCCCATTGGTCCACGTAGCTTGGTTAATTCTACCTCTAACCTAAGCTGGTCTCCAGGTTTAACCTGACGCTTAAAACGGCAATTGTCTATGCCTGTGAAGAAAGCTAATCTTCCTTTGTTTTCTGGGATTTGAAGTACTGCTACAGCACCTACTTGGGCTAGCGCTTCCACGATAAGAACACCTGGCATTACTGGATAACCAGGGAAGTGACCATTAAAAAACTCTTCGTTTATTGATACATTTTTTAAACCTACCGCTTTTTTTCCTTCTTCGATTTCCAATATCTTATCGACCATTAAAAATGGATATCGATGAGGTAAAATTGCTTGTATTTGTTCTGTAGATAGCATGGAATCGCCTCCAAATGTTATTTTCCACTTAAAATATCAAAGATATGCTGATAGGTTTCCCACTTCAATGCATCACTTGTAGAACCTTCTCCTATGACCCCGTAACCAACAATAAGCCCTACAGCTGCTGCAATCCCAAGAAGGATGATTACAATGATGATACGCAACCAGATTGGGATTAAGCGAATTTGAACCCATTTTGTGGGCTTATTCGTTTCCTTCTCTTGTTTTCGCTTTTCTGTAAGTTCCGCTCTACGCTGTTGTCTGCCAGTTCCTTTACCTTCTTCTGTCATACACCTGATACTCCTTACTGGAAATTTTAGCGTATACCATTAATAAGGCCCATCATTTGGTCAGCAAGTGAAATAGAACGTGCGCTGAATTGGTATTGACGCTGTGTTGCCATTAGTTCTGTTAATTCTTTTGACATATCTACATTAGAAAGCTCTAATACGTTGTTAGTTAACGAAATTTGCTCTCTCTCTGCTCCTTGAAGATTAGAGAGGATATCTTCTTGGTTAACCCCTAACTCCTCTAAATTGTTTGGGAGTCCAATATAGGTAGCAGAAATATGCTCCATGAATTGTGGCTTCTGTAATACAGAAATACCTAGCTCTCTTTGAACGGAAGTACCGTCTGCATAACTAGCAACCAACACTCCTCCATCCTGTACGGAAAAGCTTTGTACACCTTGTGGAATATTTATAGGTTGTCCATCAGCACCAGCTATCGGGTAACCATCTCCTGTAACAAGCATAAGTGACCCATTTTCCAATGGAGAAACATAAAAATTTCCTTGACGTGTGAAAGCCATTTTTTGTCCTTCTCCGTCTGGCATAATCACTTGAAAGTATTGTTTTGGAGCCTGAAAAGCAAAATCTAGGTCTCTCTCAGTAGATTGAATGCTGCCTTGCTTCCAATTCATTTGTGCTTGTGCTAATGAAGCACCTACTCCATAACGAATCCCTACAGGAGACTGACGATCTACCTTATCTAGTTTATCGTTATTATATTGCTGATATAATAGCTCTTGGAATTTTGCGTCCTTTGCTTTGTAGCCATGAGTGCTGGAGTTCGCTAAATTGTTACCAATCACGTCTAGTTGGCTTTGAAGCTGAGACATTGTGTTGGTTGCAGTGATCATTGTACGTAGCATCCAAGCACACCTCCTTCTTTTCTAGTACCCTTTATCTGGACTTTGCTACTAATTAACGCGGCCCACTTCGTTAACAGCCTTTTGCATGCTTTGATCATACGCTTGAAGTATTTTTTGATTAGCTTCAAATGAACGATAGGCTGCCAGCATTTCCGTCATCGTCTTTGCTGCGTCTACATTTGAGCCCTCAATAAATCCTTGTTGCATGGAAAAGCTTACGCCATCTACCTCATAAGCTGAAGGAAGATTATTGCCTTCCACCGTTCTAAACAAACCATTGTCTTGCTTAAGAAGACTTGCTGGATTCCCTGAATAAGATACGCCAATTCTTGAAACTGACATATCATTCACAAATAACTGTCCATCATCTCCAACACGGAAATCATCATTCGCTAGGAGAATACGTTGCCCATCCTCGTCTAGTACATATAACCCCTGTGCATTCGTTAAATAACCACTTGCATCTAAGGTGAAGTTTCCGTTTCTTGTATATGCCTCGCCTCCATTTGGATGCTCTAGACGGTAGAAGATTGCTCCCGTTTGTCCAGTGGCTTCGTCTGTCGGCAAAACACCATTGATAAGTGCAATATCTGTATTGATATCTGTTTGCTTTAATTGCCCTTGCGTCTGCAATGCAATCGTTTCTTGCATATAAACGCCTGCACTAATAGCACCTACTGGAGATGCATACTTACCACTTACCTTATCCTCCGTAGGAATGCTTGCAGAACCTACTCTAGAGAGGAGCATATCTGGGAAAGAACGAATCGTAGTTTGGTCGGCCTTATACCCTGGAGTATTGGCATTTGACATATTATTTGTTAGCAGCTCTGTCCGGCGTTGCTGTGCAATCATACCGGAGGCTGCAGTTTGGAATCCTCGAAACATGAAGGAGCCTCCCCTTATCTTCTTCTGATTTTATCAATATTATCTAACATAATCCCAGTTCCAACAGCTACGCAGTCCATTGGATTCTCTGCAACAAAGACAGGTACTTTTAGTTCTTCCATCAATAAATGATCCATACCGTGAAGCAATGCGCCTCCACCAGTAATGATTACCCCGCGATCAATAATATCCGCTGATAGCTCTGGAGGAGTTTTTTCAAGTACATTTTTAGCTGCTTGTACGATAACAGATACTGACTCTCGAAGTGCTCTTTCCACTTCCTCCGAACGAATCGTAATCGTTCTTGGTAGACCTGTCACCATATCTCGCCCGCGGATGTCCATTTCCTCATTACGGCCTTCTGGAAATACAGTTCCTATTGCAATTTTAATACTTTCCGCTGTTCTCTCTCCGATCAACAGCTTGTACTCTTTCTTGATATATTGCAGGATATCGTTATCAAACACGTCCCCAGCCACCTTAATAGACTCGGAAGTAACGATATCACCCATTGATAGCACTGCTACATCCGTTGTACCACCACCGATATCTACTACCATGTTGCCACTTGGCTGAAATATATCCATACCCGCACCAATTGCAGCAACTTTCGGTTCTTCTTCTAAATATACTTTCTTTCCGCCTGATTTCTCTGCTGCTTCTCTAATTGCTTTTTGCTCTACACTTGTAATGTTAGTTGGACAGCAAATCAGAATGCGAGGTTTAGAAAAGAAACCTTTTACGTTTAATTTATTGATAAAATGCTTAAGCATTGCTTCTGTTACATCAAAGTCAGCGATAACCCCATCCTTGAGAGGACGAATTGCTACGATATTACCTGGTGTTCTTCCAAGCATTTGTCTCGCTTCCTCTCCTACTGCTAGGACTTTATTCGTATTTCTATCTAAAGCAACAACTGAAGGTTCATTCAAAACGATTCCTTTGCCCTTTACGTGTATTAATACATTTGCTGTACCTAAATCGATTCCAATATCTTTTGCAAACATTAACGGTGTTTCCCCTTCCTGCTATGTATAGTATTTCTAGAATCCGTTATGTATCTAACTTCTAATTTTAGCATACTTTTTCCTTAAAAACACTGTTTTTAAGTGCTTTCAATGGAAAAATGAATCGAATAATATATTTTTTAGAAGAATCTATTAATTTTCTGTCGAATAGGAAAGTTTTATCATGCCCATAAGGACCTTACTATCTATATATCGGCAACATAGCAAGAGCATTTGACCTGAAATTTTTGAAAATAGTAGAAAAGAGGATATTCAAAAAGTAATAGCCTTTTTGAATACCCTCCTTCTATTTGGATGAATAGTAAAAGCTACTATCCATTGATAAGGCTCTACTTTTAGCATGCAGAACCTTAACTGTCTTCCTTTCTGGTCTTCCATTTTTGCTTGGTTGCTTCCCCTCCCCGCAAATGGCGAATAGATTTGTGATAGGCTAAGATTTCCTTCACTTCCTTTGCCATTTGAGGATCAACAAGGTGAAGCCTTTCCGTTAAATCCTTATGGACCGTGCTTTTAGAGTGACCAGTTTTGCTCGCTATAGCGCGAACTGTTTTTTTTGTTTCAATTACCATTTCACCTAAACGTAGACATCTATGACGAATCGTTTCGTGCACCAACTCTTCCTTTCGTTAGTAAAGGAACACTTTTCATCAATTTATGCTTTTGTCTAGGCTATTATGAATTAAAATGCTAGTAATGATTCCGGATCAACAAGAACGCCATTCTCAAATACTTCAAATTGTAAGTGAATGCCCGCAGTAGGATTCCACTCATTTTCACTTGTAGTAGCTAGAGACTGTCCTTGCTCTACATTATCGCCTGCTTTTACTAGAATGTCAGTAACAGAGCGATAGACTGTTTTCATACCATTCGCATGAGAGATTACAATTTCATCACCAGAGAATGGGTCAAGATTTACTTCTTCCACTGTTCCGCTTAATGCTGCAACAACTTCAAATGGCTCGTTATTCATAGACAGGGATACACCTGTGCTTGCTTTATACACTTGATTGAACACTAGCAAGGATTTTTCACGGGTCGCCTCATCTGCTTCCACGTTATAGAAATGTTGGACAATTTCCATATTGTCAAGCATCGCTTCCTTGAATGGATACTTCATAGATTCTGCCTTTGCGTTTGTTTCAATTGTCACCTTGTCTGGATTGCTTGCGTCTGTCCACTCTGATTCCTCTGCGACGTCTGTGTCAATAAATGCTGTATAACCCCAAATCATTCCTACAAATGCTACCGAGAAACCAATATAAATTGTTGGCCAGAACCAAGCAGGTTTTTTCGGTTTGTTCTTCTTCTGAGAGCCCTTGTTCATTTGTTCTTCTCTCATTTTCATCACCTCTAGTTGCTATTCTTGGCAAATCAAGGAGATTTTAAACATGGAGAAAAATTTTTTATTTCCGCTCCTGTATAATAATGTAAGAGTATTTCCTTGGCCTCTCTTGAATCATTTGCAAGCACCTGCGCTCCGTATTGGGACATTCCTACCCCATGGCCATAACCCACCGTTTCTACCACTACCTTTTCCACATGAAAGGTTATTTCAAAGTCTGTAGAAGGCAAGCCAAGCAGGTCTCTGACATCACGACCTGTCCAACTTTTCCCGCCAAGCTCCATCTCTTTCACTCTATTCGAGTCCGTCTTCGTAATCTTCAAGGTATTCCCTAGCCCAGCATTCCATTGAAGTCCAAACGCCTTTGCAAATCGTTCCCCTGTAAACTCAAACTGTTTATTCCTATTCTTGGCATATAACTCTTCATCCATACTTGGAACCGATACTAAATAGGGAATATCATAACCGCTGTAATCGACCGCACTTTCTGTATGTCCATTACTAGTGGAAAAAAACATCGCTGTAATGAGCTGATTTTTATATACGATTACTTGTCCTTCTGTAGCTGCTACTACTGCTTCCAATCTTTTTTCATTCTCTTCAAAGGAGCTGCCCCACTTTTCCTGTCTGCCGGCAAGACTCACATACACCTGCTTCTGGACAGTAGGATCAATCGCCCGTTTGCCGTAATCCGTTTCCCTCAACACATATGTGCGTGCCGCAATCGACTGCGCCTTTAAAGCTTCTTCATGAAAGCTAACCGGCATCTCCGCAGCCACCACCCCAAGCACATATTCCTCCAGTGGTATCTTCTCCTGCTCCCCTTTCACTTCGATTAGAATCGGGCAATCCACTTCCACCTCTGTTACTACTTCTACTACTGCCTTCTCTTTCTCTTTTACCAGCAAGAATGGTAAGAACATTAGACCAATAAAAACTGCAATTAACAATAGAATTCTTTTCATGCAGAGATTATATGCTACAGAGGGAAGTAAGATTCATCAAGATTAACGAATGGGAGAGAATGATCAACCTATCCGAACTCTACCGTGGACACTGGCCATGCCTTTCCACCATTTTGAATGAGAATAAAATCAGGCTATCCGAGAATAAAGCCGGGCCGAACGAGAGTAAACCGGCTGAATGAGAATATACCTTGGCTATCCGAGAGTATAGCCGGGCTGAACGAGAGTAAGCCTAATCTAAGTGAGAATAAATCCTCGCCGAATGAGAGTAAAGGAGGCACACCCCAAGAGCAACACCCTGACCAATCACAAGTGGACTTTGGCCATGCTATTGAACGAGAGTAAAGTCAGGCTATCCGAGAGTAAAGCCGGGCCGAACGAGAATAATCCGGCTGAATGAGAATAAACCTGGTCCATTCGAGAGTAAATGTTCACTGAGCGAGAGTAAACCCTGTCTAAGTGAGAATAAATCCTCGTCGAATGAGAATAAAGGAAGGCACACCCCAGGAGTAGCACCTTGACGAATCCCAAGTGGACTTTGGCCATGCCTTTCCACCATATTGAACGAGAGTAAAGTCAGGCTATCCGAGAGTAAGTCCAGGCCGAACGAGAGTAAACCGGCTGAATGAGAATAAACCTGGGCTATCCGAGAGTAAAGATTCACCGAGCGAGAGTAAACCTAATCTAAGTGAGAATAAATCCTCCCCGAACGAGAGTAATCCAATAAAATGACTCACAAGGTTGCTCTCGCAATAAAATTTCTTCAAAATTGGCAAAACCTCTATTTTTAGACCTATTTTGTTGCAAGAATTTATTTTTGCTTCATTTTCTCCCTAAACTAGCCTCCAAATTCCTATTTAGGGTATTTGGTAGAAATTTATATGTATGTTAATGTCTAGATGAGGTGATGGAAATGATAATAAAACCATATCAATCTTCAAGATATAAAGAGGCACTTTTTGCTTTAACTAAGCGGTTACCTAAGACGCATTATAAGTATGGGATTGTATTGAATGAATATCGCCAAATGGTTGCAGGCGATATTGGCGAGGAAATAGTGATGAAAGTATTGGAAAATCTGTCGCTCCCCTACCCTTACTATATTTTTCACAATATTGCATTGAATAGGAAGCCTTTATTTCAAATGGATGTGCTCATGATTACGCCTTATTTTGTTTTGATTCTAGAAGTGAAGAATATAAAAGGACAGATAATGCTAACCGAAAATCCTCAGCAAATGATCCGTACAACTGATACTGGAGAAAAGCATGCATTTGATAGTCCACTTTTGCAGCTTGGTGAATACAAATTTCAGCTTGAGCTATTTCTTCAGAGCCTTCGCATTAATCTGCCAATCTATACCGCAGTGGTCTTCCCCACTCCTATCCATATTGTTTCTACTCCCCAAGATAAAGTTGTTCTAATAAAAAGAGAGATATTACCTTTCGTGCGCTCTCTACCTTCTACACAGTCACTTATTTCGTCAGAACAATTATCTTTATTAAAGGAGCAGATAAAAAAATCTCATCAGGATTTTATTTCTACTCCACTAACTACTCATTTTGCGATATCTCCAGAGAGTATTATAAGAGGGGTCGAATGCTCGGTTTGCGGTGCTTTTCCGATGAGAAGGTCGAAAAGAACTTGGCATTGTGAGGCATGCGGAAGGACAGACCGTCTTGCTCACCAGAGGACTTTGCAGGATTACTTTTATCTCTTTCATACGAGTATTTCCAATAAAGAGTGTCGAGATTTTCTGCTAATAAAAGATATCCATCTTGCCACTAGACTACTGAATCAACAAATCTACCAAAAAACAGGTTGTTATAGAAGCACCAGGTATAATCAAAGAATAGGTAACTAGAATGCTAAATAAGGGCATAGTAATACAACCATCGGTAAGCACTGCCTCATCTAGTCGCAGTTGCAACTGCCCATGCAAGAAGTTGGACTATTTGTAATTAAAAAAGCACTATGCAGGAATAACTGCATAGCGCCCAACATATAGTTATATTAAACGAGCTGAACTGCTTTTTCATAGTTTTGACTGCCAATACGCTCGATATCTGCACCAAGTGCTGCAAGCTTTTTGTCAAAATCTACGTAGCCGCGGTCTAAATGATGTAGTTCTGTTACACGTGTGATTCCTTCTGCAACTAGACCTGCTATGATAAGCGCTGCTGCTGCACGTAAATCGGTAGCAGAAACCTCTGCACCCTGAAGATTAGATGGTGAATCCATCATAACTGAGCGACCCTCGATTTTCATGTTACCATTCATCCTACGGAACTCCTCCACATGCATAAAACGATTTTCAAATACCGTTTCTGTAATAATGCCTGTGCCATGAGCAGTCATCATTAATGCCATGATTTGAGATTGCATATCTGTCGGGAAACCAGGATGAGGCATCGTTTTGATATCCACTGCCTTCAAATTACCTTCTGAGCGTACTCGCAAGCCTTGCTCTTCTTCTGTGATTTCCACGCCCATCTCTTGCATCTTAGAAATTAAAGCTGTCATATGTTCTGGGACAGCATTTTCTATTAAGACATCTCCATTTGTGATTGCCGCAGCAACCATGAAAGTGCCCGCCTCAATTCGGTCTGGAATAATATGATGCTCTGTACCGAATAGCTCATCTACTCCTTCGATACGGATAGTATCCGTACCAGCACCTTTTACCTTGCCACCCATTTCATTAATAAAGTTAGCTAGGTCTACGATTTCCGGTTCTTTTGCTGCGTTTTCAATAATCGTCGTACCTTCAGCAAGCGCTGCTGCTGTCATAATATTTTCAGTAGCTCCTACGCTTGGAACGTCTAAATAAATTTTTGCTCCTTGAAGGCGCCCAGTTGTCTTTGCTTCTACGAAACCATGCCCAAAGGAAATTTCAGCCCCCATTGCTTCAAATCCTTTTAGGTGTTGGTCAATTGGTCTTGAACCAATCGCACATCCGCCTGGCAACGCAACACGAGCAAAGCCATTACGTGCTAAAATTGGTCCCATCACAAGAATAGAAGCGCGCATTTTACGTACATATTCAAACTGCGCTTCACTGGATAATTCTTTTTGTGAATCGATAATTACTTCATTTTTATCTGGATTATATTCAATTTCTGTATTTAAGCTTTTTAATACCTCATTGATCGTTAGTACATCCGCCAGAGTCGGTACATCTTTAATTATATTTTTACCTTTTGTTGCAAGTAAAGCTGCTGCTAGCACTGGTAGAACAGCATTTTTAGCGCCTTCCACTCTCACTTTACCTTGTAACCGTCGGCCACCTTTAACAACAATTTTGTCCACTTTGTTCCCTCCGAGTTCAGATTCCTCTCTTATGCCTCTATATAAAAGAAATGTATGTAAGATGTCTAATTTTGTGACTTCAAAACAATAACATCATACAACGTATTTCGACTATATACAAGCATCGAAAACACTATTTTCCTAACCTTATGTTGGTAATTTTACTTAACCTATTATACGTATTACCCAGTCGTTTCGTGTAGATATTTATAAATTACCCTACAAGTTATGACATAAACGTTCACCCAAAAAAATTTCCCAGGAAATATGCGGCGATTCTACATGCTCATACAAACTTGCCCATAATTTGCATGAGCATGTAGGATCGTGTACTTAAAATAAATACTGAAGCTGCGTTGACCACGAGGTTAAATTCAAAAAGAAATTAGCGACTAGTGAGCCGATAACAATACTCATTAAAATAAATAGGAGCTGTGCTTGAAAAACATGGTTCTTTTTAATAAATTTATCTACCATGACACATTGTAGGGCATAAAACGAAATACCAATAAAAAAGATATTTACCAGAATCGCCATGACTGCCTGTTCACCAATAAATAACCCCATTGTCATTGCCTCCTTGTATTTTTTCTTTTCCAATTAAAAAACGGGCAGAGATACACCCGCCCGTTTTATTAACCATTCAAATTACATGTTACCCTGATGTGCGTTGATACGATTCAATGCTCGTCTTAAGGCAAGCTCAGCACGTAGATGATCAGATGTATCTTGCTTGTCTTGTAGACGTTTTTCAGCTCGATTCATCGCTTCTTTAGCGCGGGCTAAATCTATTGTTTCTGCAATTTCAGCTGATTGAGCTAGAATCGTTACCTTTTCAGGACGAACTTCTAGAAAACCACCATTTACTGCAACAAACTGATTTTTACCATCTTTTTTCAACTTTACTACGCCGATTTCTAGCGGAGCAACAGTTGGAATATGTCCAGGTAAAATTCCGATTTCACCTGCTGAAGATTTTGCGATAACCATGTCTACTTCTGAATCGTATACCGGGCCGTCGGGAGTGACAATGTTGACTGTAAGTGTCTTCATATTTTTACCTCCTGGTCCGATTTATTATACTTCTACGCCCATGCTTTTCGCTTTTTCAACAACCTCTTCGATGCGTCCAACTAGACGGAAAGCATCTTCTGGAAGGTGGTCATATTTACCTTCAAGGATTTCTTTAAATCCTTTTACAGTTTCTTTTACAGGAACATATGAACCTTTTTGACCTGTGAATTGCTCAGCAACATGGAAGTTTTGAGATAGATAGAACTGAATACGACGAGCACGGTTAACCGTTAACTTGTCTTCGTCTCCTAACTCATCCATACCTAAGATTGCAATGATATCTTGAAGCTCTCTATAACGTTGTAATGTATATTGTACTTGAGTAGCTACTTCATAATGCTCTTTACCTACAACCTCAGGTGAAAGGGCACGAGAAGTTGATGCTAATGGATCCACTGCAGGGTAGATACCCATCTCAGATAGCTTACGCTCAAGGTTCGTTGTTGCATCTAAGTGAGCGAAAGTTGTTGCTGGAGCTGGATCCGTATAGTCATCGGCAGGTACGTAAATCGCTTGGATCGAAGTTACAGAACCAGTACTTGTTGAAGTAATACGCTCTTGTAATTGACCCATTTCCGTTGCAAGTGTTGGTTGGTAACCTACTGCTGATGGCATACGACCTAAAAGGGCTGATACCTCAGAACCTGCTTGTGTAAAACGGAAGATGTTATCGATGAAAAGAAGTACGTCTGCACCTTGCTCATCACGGAAGTATTCAGCCATTGTAAGACCAGTTAATGCTACACGCATACGTGCACCAGGTGGCTCGTTCATTTGTCCGAATACCATTGCTGTTTTCTTAATAACACCAGAATCGCTCATCTCATGGTATAAGTCGTTTCCTTCACGTGTACGCTCTCCTACACCAGCGAATACGGAAATACCGCCGTGTTCTTGAGCGATGTTATTAATAAGCTCTTGAATAAGAACTGTTTTCCCTACTCCGGCACCACCGAAGAGACCGATTTTACCACCTTTGATATATGGTGCTAAAAGGTCAACTACTTTAATACCTGTTTCAAGAATTTCAACCTCAGTTGAAAGATTTTCAAATGTAGGAGCTTGTCTGTGAATTGGATCACGACGCTCTTCTGTTGGAATTTCTTCTCCTAAGTCAATAATTTCTCCTAGTACGTTGAATACACGTCCAAGTGTCACATTACCAACTGGAACAGAAATAGCCGCACCAGTATCTGTAACTTCTGCACCACGTTGAAGTCCATCAGTTGATGACATTGCGATTGTACGAACAGAGTCATCTCCTAAATGTAAAGCTACTTCTAATGTTAATGTAGTAGAAGCTTCATTTGGACGTTCGATTGCTACAGTTAGTGCATTATAGATGTCTGGTAAGTGGCCGTTGTCAAACTTAACGTCAACAACTGGACCCATTACTTGTAGTACTTGTCCTTTGTTCACTACTGTTCCCTCCTGTCTTACTTACTATCCTTACTATTCTAGAGCCGCTGCACCGCCGACGATTTCCGTAATTTCTTGCGTAATCGCTGCTTGGCGAGCACGGTTATATACTAATGTTAGGTTGCTGATTAATTCGCTTGCATTGTCTGTCGCACTCTTCATGGCAGACATACGAGCAGCATGTTCACTTGCTTTTCCATCGAGTAATGCACCAAAAATTAGGCTTTCCGCATATTGCGGAAGTAATACTTCTAGAATTTCATCTGCAGATGGCTCAAATTCATAAGAAGCAGTTGTACCCGTTTCTACTGCAATATCCGAAAGTGGGAGTACTTTTTTCTCTGTAACCTCGTGAGAAATAGCACTTACAAAGTGGTTGTAGTACATATAAAGTTCGTCATATGTTCCATCCGTGAACATACCAACAGCTTTTCGCGCTATTTCTTTAATATCGGAGAAAGCTGGTTGGTCTGGTAACCCTACTATTGATCCGATTACATTCGAACCACGTTTAACGAAGAAATCATTCCCCATACGACCGATTGCAAAGATTACATACTCATCCTTAGAAACGTGTCTTTGTGCAATTGCATTGGAAACAGTACGTATAATGTTACTGTTGTATGCACCTGCTAATCCACGATCTGCAGTAATGACTAGGTATGCCGTCTTTTTCACAGGACGAGATGTTAGCATTGGATGACTAGCATCATGTGTACCGTTCGCAATAGATGCTACTACTTCTTGTATTTTCCCCATGTAAGGAACATATGACTTCGCATTTTCCTCTGCACGGTTCAACTTGGAAGCAGAAACCATTTGCATGGCTTTCGTAATTTGGCTTGTTTTCTTAGTAGACGTAATTCTTCCTTTTATGTCGCGTAATGATGCCACTGGTATTTCACCACCTTATCGTTTTTTTTCATTCAGATCTAAGAATTATTCAGATTTAGCGAAAGTCTTTTTAAATGCAGTGATTGCATTGTTTAAGTCTTCTTCTGAAGGAAGATCTTTAGTCGTACGAATATGATCTAAAACGTTAGTGTGGTTTGAATCTAACCAGCTGTATAGCTCTGCTTCAAAACGAGAAATATCTTTTACAGGAATATCATCTAAATGTCCGCGTGTTAGAGCGTATAAAATAACAACTTGTTTTTCCACTTTGATTGGATTGTTCAAGTCTTGTTTTAGTACTTCTACTGTGCGCACACCACGGTTAAGTTTTGATTGAGTAGCTGCGTCAAGATCTGATCCAAATTGAGAGAACGCTTCAAGTTCACGGTATGCAGCTAAGTCTAGACGTAGTGTACCCGCAACTTTTTTCATTGCCTTAATTTGTGCTGAACCACCAACACGAGATACAGATAAACCAGGATTGATAGCTGGACGTACACCCGAGAAGAATAGATCAGATTGTAAGAAGATTTGACCATCTGTGATAGAAATAACGTTTGTTGGAATATAAGCAGAGATATCTCCAGCTTGTGTTTCAACGAACGGTAAAGCAGTAATTGATCCCGAACCTAATGTTTCGTTCAATTTCGCTGCACGCTCAAGTAAGCGGCTGTGTAAGTAGAATACATCCCCTGGATATGCTTCACGACCTGGAGGACGACGAAGAAGTAATGAAAGCTCACGGTAAGCAGCTGCTTGTTTTGTTAAGTCATCATATACTACTAATACGTGTTTACCTTCGAACATGAACTCTTCCGCCATCGTTACACCAGCATAAGGAGCTAGGTAAAGTAATGGAGCTGGAGCTGATGCAGAAGCTGTAACTACGATTGTATATTCTAAAGCACCTTTTTTACGTAGTGTTTCTACTACGTTACGTACTGTTGATTCTTTTTGACCAATAGCAACATAGATACAGATCATATCTTGGTCTGCTTGGTTAAGAATTGTATCAATTGCTACAGATGTTTTACCTGTTTGACGGTCACCAATGATTAACTCACGTTGTCCACGTCCAATTGGTACAAGAGCGTCGATCGCTTTAATCCCAGTTTGAAGTGGCTCATGTACAGATTTACGTGCCATAACTCCTTGTGCTGGGCTTTCGATAGGACGAGTCTTAGTTGCTGCAATAGGACCTTGTCCGTCAACTGGTTGGCCAAGTGGATTGACAACGCGTCCAATCAATTCTTTTCCAACAGGTACTTGCATAATACGGCCAGTTCGACGTACTTCATCGCCTTCTTTGATGTCCGTGTATGGTCCAAGGATAACGATACCAACGTTGTTCGCTTCCAAGTTTTGTGCCATACCAAGTACACCAGTAGAGAATTCTAATAATTCTCCAGCCATGACGTTGTCGAGGCCATGAGCACGAGCGATACCGTCCCCAATAGTGATTACCGTACCAACTTCGCTTACTTTCATCTCAGATTCATAGTTCTCAATCTGCTGTTTAATCAAGACACTGATTTCTTCAGCTTTGATGCTCATGTATGTCACCTCTCATAATTCATAATATTAACCGATTAAATTACGTTTTAAGCGCTCAAGCTTTGTGCTCAATGTGCTGTCGTAAATTCGGTTTCCGATTTGAACACGCATTCCACCGATTAGAGATGGATCTACGATGTTGTGTATACGTAAGGATTGTTTTCCTACATTTTTAGCAAATGAAGCCGATACGCTTGCGCGTTCTTCTTCTGTCAATGCACGAGTTGTATAAACTTTTGCATCTGCTACACCTTGTGCATCATTAGAAAGTTCCATAAACTCAGCGATGATATTTGAAACCTCATCCAATCTTTTTTTATCTAATAACACTAGAAGTGTATTGATTACCATTGGATGTGCCTTTACGAAAACTTCACGAATTAGAGCTTTTTTCTTGTCTAAAGAAAGCTTTGGGGATGTGAAAATATCTTTCAAATCCTTGCTACCATTCCAGACAACGTTTAGCTCACGTAAGTCGTTTTCCACTGCAGGCAATTCATTTTTTTGTTGAGCAAGCTCAAACAATGCGATGGCATAACGTTTTGCTACAGTTGAATTACTCACTTAACTTCGCCTGCCTTCGCAATCGTAGCATGAATTAAAGCACGATTATCTTCTTCCGATACTTCTTTCTCCAGAACTTTCGCTGCTGCAAGTACAGAAAGTGAAACGACTTCTTCTCGTACCGCTGCAATCGCTCTTTCTTTTTCTGTATCGATTTCACGAATAGCAGATTCTTTCAAACGCGCAGCTTCCGCACGAGCAGTAGAAATAATTTCTTCTCGAGATGCTTCGCCTTGCTTCTTTGCATTTTCTACAATCGCCAATGCTTCTGTACGTGCTTCTTTTAATAAGTCACGTTGTTCTTCAAGTAAACGCTGTGATTCTTGACGGCTAGTTTCTGCAGCCTCGATTTCACTTGCGATTAATTCTTCACGTTGAGTCATAATTCCCATAAGTGGACCCCATGCCACTTTTTTCAGAAGAATCATAAGTAGGGTGAAGAAGAATAATGTAGCTAGGATGTCCCATACGTTTAAACCATTATGTGAACTTCCAGCTTGAAGTACGAGGTATTCAAAAGACACGATTGTTTCACTCCTTTCAAACGCTAATAAGAGATCTTTCTTCTATAAAGGTAAACTTTGAAGTTTATTTTCTATTTCAAATAGGTATTCATAAAGAGAATGGCGGATAATAGTTTCCGCCATTATAGACTTTGCTTATTGATTATGAGTTTAATGTAATGAACGCGATAACTACTGCGATAATCGGCACGGCTTCAACTAACGCTACCCCGATGAACATTACTGTTTGAAGAGCTCCACGAGCTTCTGGTTGACGAGCGATACCTTCTACTGTTTTAGAAACGATAAGACCGTTCCCGATACCTGCACCAAGTGCACCTAAACCAACTGCGATAGCTGCTGCTAAAAGACCAATTGAACCTACCATTGTTTAATTTCCTCCTTGGAATGTTGTTTTATTTTTTTCTGCCTAGTTTCCTAAACAGTTATATTAATGGTCTGACGACACTTTATGTGACATATAAACCATTGTTAACATAACGAAAATGAACGCTTGGATTCCACCAACGAAGATGGAGAAACCTTGCCAAGCCATTGCTGGAATAATAGCTCCTACGAAGCCCATAATTCCTGATGTTGCTAATCCTGCAAGTAGTCCTAAAAGAACTTCCCCTGCATAGATGTTTCCGTAAAGACGTAAACCGAGTGTCAACGTATTTGCGAATTCTTCGATAATTTTTAACGGAAATAGAAATGGGAGTGGTTGGAAATAATCTTTACCATACCCCTTGAAGCCTTTCATCTGAATACCGTAGTAATGTGTTAAAACGATAATCATCACAGCGAGCGTCATGGTGACTGTTGGATCTGCTGTTGGTGATTTCCACCAAAGGTCTCCGTTATAAGTGATTGAAAACGGTAGTCCTAATAAGTTCGCTACTGCGATAAACATAAGTAATGTAATCCCAAGAACATGGAATCTTCCACCTGTTTTCCAATCGAAGTTACTTTTGATAATCCCTTTCACGAAGTCCATAATCCACTCCATGAAGTTTTGCATACCAGTCGGTTTAAGCTTTAGGTTTCTTGTTGCAAAAAATGCAATTAAGAAAACGATAAGAGATGTAACAAATAACATTAAGATATTTGACCAGTTACCTGTCATGCCCCAAAGCACAAATTCTGGATTTGTGTGTCCCACGATTCTTTCACCTCTCTTTCAAATACTCATGGCTGATTTCTTGCATGAAACATTAACCGTTCTACTAAGAGTAGAACATAGGGAATCATTAATCCAATTACCGTGCTAATCAGGTGGATTTTTTCTGGGAAGGTGATGGCTAGTGCCACCGCAGCTACCCCCGATGCAAAACGAAGGGATGTCCCTAGTTTAGCACGTCCTTTACCACTTTCTATCACACGATCGAATTTCTCCATTCTACGGACTAGGATCCAAAAATTATACAGACCAAATATAGAACCAATTGCTAATCCTGCAAAAACAGTAGGATAAGGGGTGAATGCCCAGCCTAACACACATGCCGAGAGCAAAAAATATATGTACTTTTTCTGCCTCGCAAAGATACGTTGCATTTCTAACATTGATCTTTAGTCTCCTGAATCATATTTTCGAATGGTAGTAATGAGTGCTAGTATACCAATCGCAAGACCGGCTAATAGACAAATTACTAAAAAAACTGGAGCAGTGCTATATGTACGGTCTATCCACATTCCTGCAAATATCCCTAACAATATAGAACCAACAAGCTGTGAGAGAATCGCCGAATATATTGCTATCCCTTGTAACGGACGTCTAAAATGACGCATAAAAGTGCCCTCACCTTTTTTCCTTAATAAGTAAAAACTGTGAGTCTAGTAGAAAGTTGATACATCAAGTGTTTCAAGCATGAAACCCCTATCATGATTATCCTTTGTAAGCATACAATAGGGGCTTTTTGATGTCAATTGTTACAAGTGAAAAACTTCACTCAAAGAACTTTTTTGACATTTTATCGACAAATTTAAATTTTCATTTCATTCGTTCATTAAATATTTTTTCAAAAACTCAACGATTCTTTCGGAAGCTTTACCATCTCCATAAGGATTGCTAGCTTTGGACATTTTTTCATAAGCTTCTTTATTAGAAAGCAATTCGTTCGCCAATTGGAAGATTGTCTCTTCTTCTACTCCAGCTAGTTTTAGCGTCCCAGCGTCAATTCCTTCAGGTCTCTCAGTTGTATCTCTTAATACGAGAACCGGCTTTCCTAGAGATGGTGCCTCTTCCTGCACTCCTCCTGAATCAGTTAGTATAATGTGGGAACGGGCTGCAAAGTTATGAAAGTCTAGCACTTCTAAAGGCTCAATCAGGTGAACTCTGTCGTTTTCTCCTAGGATATCATTTGCAATCTCTCTAACAGCCGGATTCATATGAACTGGATATACGACCTGTACATCATCATGTAGTGCTAGCAAACGGTTAATCGCTCGGAACATATTACGCATTGGATCGCCGATATTTTCTCTACGGTGCGCAGTTAGAAGAATCATTCTGCTATCGGACAGTTTTTCTAAGATTGGATGTGAATAATCTTCTCTTACAGTAGTTTTCAATGCATCAATTGCTGTGTTTCCTGTCACAACGATAGTATCTGCTTTTTTGTTCTCTGCGAGAAGGTTTTGCTTCGATTTTTCCGTAGGAGCAAAATGAACATCTGCCATAACTCCTGTCAGCTGACGATTCATCTCCTCTGGGAATGGAGAGTATTTATTCCAAGTTCTTAAGCCTGCTTCTACATGACCAATTGCAATTTGGTTATAAAAAGCAGCTAAACTTGCAACAAAGGTTGTGGAGGTATCTCCATGAACGAGCACAATATCCGGCTTTGCTTCCTTCATCACAGCATCTAAGCCTTCTAGAGCACGAGTTGTAATTTCAACAAGTGTTTGACGGCTTTTCATCATATTTAAATCATAATCCGGAGTTATTTGAAACGTTTCCAGAACTTGATCAAGCATTTCACGGTGCTGGGCGGTCACCGTTACAATTGATTGAATCTCTGGATGCTTTTGTAGTTCTAGAACAAGTGGAGCCATTTTAATGGCTTCCGGTCTTGTCCCAAAAATGGTCATTACTTTCCATTTTGTCATGTAAACTGCTCCTTTTTATTTGGTTCCGAATAAACGGTCTCCTGCATCTCCTAAACCAGGAACGATATATCCGTGGTCGTTTAACTTTTCATCTAATGCTGCAATGTAGATATCCACGTCAGGATGAGCGTCTTGAAGTGCTTTTACTCCCTCTGGAGCAGCAATTAAACACATAAATTTGATGCTAGTAGCACCACGTTTTTTTAAGGAGTTTACTGCCTCGATTGCAGAGCCGCCTGTCGCAAGCATCGGATCTACTAGGATAAAATCACGCTCTGCCACATCTGCTGGAAGCTTTACATAGTACTCAACAGGTAGCAATGTTTCTGGATCGCGGTAGAGTCCGATATGACCAACCTTTGCAGCTGGAATTAGCTTTAAGATTCCATCCACCATTCCAATACCTGCTCGAAGAATAGGCACGATCCCAAGCTTTTTACCAGCCAATACCTTTGAAGTAGTTCGTTGTACAGGCGTATCTACCTCTGTATCTTCTAGTGGTAAATCACGTGTAATTTCGAACGCCATTAATGTCGCAACTTCATCCACTAGTTCACGAAATTCCTTTGTCCCAGTGTTGACGTCACGAATATATGTAAGTTTGTGTTGGATAAGTGGGTGGTCAAATACGTATACTTTTGTCATTTGGCATATCTCCTCTATTCATTTATTTTCAAATCCTATAAATTATAGCAAACAAACTACACTACATTCTAGTAATGTCATTAATTTCATTATTTCGCCTATTCGTCATCCGAAATTCAGAAAGTTCCCAACTAGGATGTTCTTTCTTGGCCTTAAGTATTCTTGCAGTGAAAGTAACACTTAAGTTAAAAACAATCTCATAAATACGAGATTCTATGTAGTAATAAATTATGCAGGTGTTCATTTCCAGCCTATTATAAAAAGGAGCCAGTTTCACCAGCTCCTTTTCGCCTAATTAATTATATAACGGAAATTTTTGTGTTAATGTTTGCACTCTTGATTTTGCTTCTTCTAATACGCTAGCATCCTCATGGTTTTTAAGAAGCTTCGCAATAATAGAAGCGATTTCTACCATTTCTTCTTCTTTAAAGCCACGAGAAGTAACAGCAGGCGTACCAATACGAACACCAGATGTGATGAACGGGCTAGATGTATCGAATGGGATGGTATTTTTATTTGCAGTAATGCCAGCCTCATCTAATACATGCTCTGCTACCTTACCAGTTAAGCCTAAAGCAGATACATCTAATAGCATTACATGGTTATCTGTACCACCTGATACAATACGAATGCCTTCTTTTGTTAGACTGTCTGCTAAAGTTTTTGCATTCGCTACTACTTGTGCTTGATATTCTTTAAACTCCGGTTGAAGAGCCTCGCCAAAAGCCACAGCCTTCGCCGCAATTACATGCATTAGTGGTCCGCCCTGAATACCCGGGAAGATTGTTTTGTCAATTTTTTTAGCAAACTCTTCTGTTGTTAAGATCAGTCCTCCACGAGGTCCGCGAAGCGTTTTATGAGTCGTGGAAGTGACGAAATGAGCGTGCGGAACTGGGTTAGGATGAAGACCAGCAGCTACAAGACCTGCAATATGTGCCATATCAACGAATAAGTAAGCTCCTACTTCATCTGCAATCGCACGGAACTTTTCGAAATCAATAACGCGAGAGTATGCGCTAGCACCAGCAACGATCATTTTCGGCTTGTGCTCTAAAGCAATTGCACGAACTTCTTCATAATCTATCATTTCCGTCTCTTTATTTACACCATATTCAATAAAATTATATTGAATTCCACTAAAGTTAACAGGAGAACCATGCGTCAAATGTCCACCGTGAGAAAGGTTCATCCCCAGTATCGTATCGCCAGGCTGTAGAGCAGTCATGTAAACTGCCATGTTTGCTTGTGAACCAGAGTGTGGCTGAACATTCGCATGCTCTGCACCAAAGATTTCCTTCAAGCGATCACGTGCAATATCTTCTACAACATCCACGTGCTCACATCCACCATAGTAGCGCTTGCCAGGATATCCTTCTGCGTATTTGTTGGTTAATACAGAGCCCTGCGCTTCCATTACTGCTTCTGATACAAAGTTCTCAGATGCGATTAGCTCGATATTTGCTTGTTGACGCTTTTTCTCTGCCAGCATTGCTTCATAAACTGCTTGATCTTGCTTTTCAATCATTTTCACATTCAGTTCCCCCTCTAATATCATCCGTAAAATGCACGAGCTCCACCTATTAGCTTAGGTCTAGTGTTGGCAATCGTCACAATTGCTTCTCCCACCTGCTTTATAGATGTTCGAATAGGCACCACAACAGGCTGCAGCTGCATCCCTATCATTGTTTGCCCAATATCTATTCCTGCCCTTGCTTGTACCTGCTCCACAACCACCGGGTCATCAAGCTGAGTATAAGCATAGGCTGACATTGACCCGCCTGCGTGAGCAATTGGGATCACAGCAACTTCCGGAAGTCGAAAGTATTGCTGAGCTTTCCTTTCTAATGTAACTGCCCGATTAATATGTTCACAGCCTTGAAAGGCCAAGTGAATTTTATGGCGGTCAGCAAATTCTTTTAAAGGTAGAAATAGAGCCTCTGCCACATCCATTCCCCCAGCAGTTCCTATCCTTTTCCCTATTACTTCAGAGGTAGAGCAGCCAATGATAAAAAGGTCTCCCTCTTGAAAATTAATTTGCTGCTCCACTTCCAGGAGAAGCTGTTCCATTTGCTGTTTCCACAAATTCGCTTCCATCTGAAATCCTCTTTTCTTTCTTACTTATTTTCTAAAGCTGTAATTTTTTCAATACGACGGGCATGGCGTCCACCTTCAAAGTCCTGAGCAAGCCAAGTTGCTACGATTTCTCTAGCTAATCCTGGTCCTATTACTCGCTCTCCCATCGCTAATACGTTCGAATCGTTGTGACATCTGGTTGCCTTTGCTGAAAATACATCATGTACTAATGCACAGCGGATACCTTTGACTTTATTGGCAGCAATGGACATACCAATTCCTGTACCGCAAATTAGAATACCTCGATCAAATTCTCCACTTGCGACTCCTTCTGTAACTGGAGTTGCATAGTCTGGATAATCAACAGAATCATCATTGTTAGGCCCAAAATCCTTATAGGACAGTCCAAGTTCTTCAAGCTGCTGAATAATTTCTTTACGAAGGTTGTTGCCCCCGTGGTCTGAAGAAATTGCTATTTTCAACTTGCTCCCTCTTTTCTGTTTAGTACTCGACATCATCATATCATTTTTTACAATAAAAAAATACAATCTTATTTACACTTAGTTACCAGGAAAAAAAGAACAGACTTTTGATTTTGAGAGGTATGCATGGTCTTAATTATTTTTTCACAATAAGCGTAAGCGGTAATAGAAATCATTAATACTGAAATAAAAATGAATGAGAACTCAAAGGTGCTTTCTTATTATTGAACCTCAAGGTTCTTCGCTGCGTCGGACGCTTTCCGGAGGCCAACAGGATGTTGGTCAGGAAAACGTTGTCACAGGATGTGACGATCTTAGTTTTCCATCCTTTAAATAAGCCATAGCCGAACGCTAACGCGTGCCGTCGCTATGTCTCACCTGTCTCCTTCCTCCCACCGGAGTCGCCGACACTGCTACGAACCAAGAGAGTTACCTACTTTAGCTAAGTTTTGAGAAATAAATTGTAAAAAGAATAGAACCTATAAAATATTACGATGCGAACTTAATTCCTCTTCCTTAATCAGATCCAGGTGCTGTTCACAAAGAATTCTAGATTACTGCTGCTTACTATTAAAAAAATAAATTTTTTCATATATAAGTTACAAAAAAGATTTAACTCCTAGAGACAGGAATATATTTATTACTTACCCTCACTAACTGCTCTTCTACATGAACTTTCCGTCTTTCTTCCAATAAAAAAAGATACCGAGAGTTATCTCGATATCTTTGCCATTTATTTTTCAGGAATAGAAGTGCGGTCAAATTGAGAAATTACTTTGAATAGTTCCTCCGATTGACGCTTCAAGTCTTCTGATAGCATGTCTATTTGTTCGATAGATCTTGCTTGTTCATCTGTTGCGCTTCTTACCTCTTCTGCTCCAGCAGATGTTTCTTCTGCTATCGCCGCAACCTCTTGCGATTGTTGAGCAGTCGATTCAATGTTCGTTAACTGTCTTTCTACTAATGAAGAAATTTCTACAACAGATTCTGCCATCTCATGAATCTGATTGGACATCCCCTCTACAGCAGCGTTTGTTTCAGATACTCGTTTCGCTTCGGATGCAGCAAAGCTTACTTGACTAGTCATTTGGTGGACCACCGTTTGGACATCCTGTTGAATCGCCAGTATGAGCCCTGAAATTCCCTGCACGGCCTTGGCACTTTCATCCGCTAGCTTTCTAACCTCTTCCGCTACTACAGCAAAGCCTTTCCCATGCTCTCCTGCTCGTGCAGCCTCAATGGATGCATTCAGTGCAAGTAAGTTTGTTTGTGCCGCAATATCTCCGACAAGCTGAATGATGCTTTCGACCTTCCCTGCATTCTCTTCCAACTGATGTATATTGCCTAATGCCGACTCATTGCCAGCAGCAATTTTTTGTATACCATTTACTAAGGATTGGATTACTTCCGTCGTTTGTGCCAGACCAGCAATCATGTCCTTTGATTGCACAGAGGACTTTTCTGCATGTTTGTTTACCTCTGAAGCTAGGATTCTTACATCCTCTACAGCTTCAGCCGTCTCTTGAACAGCAATCGCTGATTGTTCAGCTCCTTCTGATATCTGTGCGATAGTTGAAGCAATTGCTTCCGCCTGATCAGAGGCAACAGATGACTCAGTGGAGAGCCTTTGAACTGTATTATTTGTTTTATCGAAATTCTCTTCAATTCGTTGCACCATTTCTCGAAGATTTTCTAGCATAGATTGGAAGGCAACTGCAACAGAATGTATTTCATCTTTTGATTTAGGAACATCTACATCTATCCCTATTTTCCCCTCTGATGCAAGGTTTGCTACCTTCTCTAGGTTGAAAAGAGGTCTTATAATTAGGCCACTAAAAATATACGCCAGTAGACCAGACCAAAAGATTCCTAAACCATATGTAAGAATTTCAAATTGGACTGTTCCAAGTGGAAAGTTCGGCCAAGTTGACTGAATATATGGATGGACATAATTAATGAACAATGCACTTGTAGAATACGTTATAAGAGCTAAAATTGTAACAAATAGTACTATTTTCTTCTGAAGACCAAAAGTGTGCTTCTTCTTTCTTCCCTGCATTCTTACTCCCCCTGTAGCTTCTTCACCAGCTTATCTGTAAGTGTTTTCAGCTCCTCATAGGTTCTTTCGTAAATAAGCATATTCCCACCGTAAGGATCAGACACATCTTCTATATCGTCTGGCGTCACAAATTCTTTATACATATAGATCTTCGATATTGCTTCTGGGAATGAAAGAATAAGAGCGTGCTTATGGGAAGCTGTCATTGTTAGAATTAAATCTGCCCAATCCACCAAGGACTTTGTCACTGTTTTTGCTTTATGAGAATAAGGGACTCCCGCTTTATCTAGTGCTAATTGGCTGTTCATTGACATATCAGCACCATCAGCACCATATATACCTGCTGAGCGAACATCCATCCCTTCTATATTTCTCGCCTTTAGTATTGCTTCAGCCATAGGGCTTCTACAAGTATTTCCAGTACACACAAACAATATATTCATATAAATCATTCCTCATTTCTAGTATATAATAATCAGCGGCTAATTGCTTGAAAATTGTTAAATTTGTTGCAAAGTAGCTAGTCCCATTAATAATAAAACCAAACCTGCAAGCTTTGTTATTACAAGTCTATTCATCACCACGTTGTTATAGATAAGCTTTTGAGCAATAACGACAGAGAGAAAGGATAGGATCCCAGAACAGGATATAAAGAGCACTTGGTTTATCTTTAGCATACCAAACGATATACTCACTGAAAAGGAATCTAGGCTAGCAACTACTGCAAGCAAATAAGGAGGCATCAGTGGTTTTACCGTAGCTGACTTACTTACTAGCATTTGAACTCCTAATAAGGACAATAGAACACCCGATAGGTAAGGACTGGCATGCTCTAAATAAGTTTGGACAAATACACCCGCATAATAACCAAGTAAGGGGAAAAGCATATGTAAAGATGCTACCCATGCAGCTAACGTCCACATTTGTTTTTTATAGGATATAAGAGAAAACAAGATGAGAACATCCACTGATAACAACAAACTAGCTAGTATTTCACGCCACAAAAAAATCTCCCCCATCTATTCGCATAATAAAATGTATGCAAAGTAATAGGAGAGAATACGCTTATCCTAGTTTTCTGTTTAATTCTTTCCTTAATTGGGGAACCAATTTCCATTTGCCGCCTTTTCAAGCCTGTTCATAATTGCTTTTCCTATTCCCTGCTCCGGAAAAACTGGAATTAACACAACATCCACATCCGTTTTGTCGCAGAATCTGAGAGCTTCGTATAACAGATGTGCTGCCTTTTCCATGTCGGTAGCCTCCCCTAGTGTAAAGTAGCTATCTGCCTCCTCGTTAGCATACTGCTCTACTGAAATGAGTGCTACTTTCTTTTCTTCCTTATGTATTCTCTTAATGGCATCGCTTATTTTTTCTTGTGATGCTTCAATTAAAAAGACGGGAGCTTCTGGTGCATAATGAGCATACTTCATGCCTGGAGCTTTTGGTGAAGCGGATGAATCAGATAGTTTCGCTTCATTTACAGTACCAACCACTTTTTCCAGCATTTCCTTTGTTACCCCACCCGGACGCAAAATAGTGGGAGTTTCTAATGTAAAGTCAACAACTGTTGACTCTAAACCTAAACCTGTAATGCCTCCATCCAGTATCAAGGGAATTTTTCCGTTTAAGTCATTGAGTACATGAGAGGCCTTCGTCGGGCTAGGCTTCCCGCTTTTATTAGCACTAGGCGCAGCCACTGGTTCCTTTAATAACTCTAAGAGCTGGAGAGCAACTGGATGATCTGGCATTCTTACTCCAACCGTTTGTAGCCCAGCTGTTACATTATTAGCCAACACTCCCCGCTTCAATGGCAATATAACTGTTAAAGGCCCTGGCCAAAAAGCATCCATACAAGCTTTTGCTAGTTCTGGAACATAGTCTATGAAGTCTTCTAGCGTTGTACGATCTGCAATATGCACGATTAACGGATTATCCTGAGGTCTTCCCTTTGCTTCAAAGATTTTTGTAACAGCTTCCTCGTTTGTAGCAATAGCACCCAGACCATAAACCGTCTCTGTTGGGAACGCAACTACTTCGCCATTTTTGAGGTAATCCACAGCTTGTTTATAACCATATTGACTTGTGGATAAGTTGTCCACAGAAATTAGTTTGGTCATTTTCAACTATTCTCTCCTTTCTTGCTCGTTTATCCACAAATTGTGTATAACTCGCAACTAATTGTGGAAAACTATGTGGAAAACTTCTTCTTCAACCATTCCCACACGAAGAATTTTGGTTTTTCTTCTTTTTTTTCTTCTTCTTTATAGCAGACCTTCGGAAATAAAGCACACCACCAATTATCTCCTCTTGCCTTTCCAATTGAAATGACGATAGAATCCACATTAGCTTGAGGAAGTATAGTTCCATTCCACTCCTTCGGTGGAAAAAGAGCATCTCCTCTAGAAACTGTTATTTGTTCATTGTATTTATTAGAAAGAGTAGAAACCGCAGCCTCTAGCTCCTGCATCGTTTTGTCTGTATTTTCATAATAGTTCAGGAGTATCGGAGCGATTTGCTCCTTTACTTCCATTTTCATTTGTTGATCATAAGCAGTATTACTATTCGCAATTAACCGTACGCGAGTTCCTTCTGCTTCATCAGTTCCCTGGAATAGTAGGAATAAAACCATTTGAATTACTAGTAGTGTCCAAACAAACAGTATGACAGCGTCTATTTTTTGACCAATTGAAGTTGCTCTTTTTATCTCGTAATCTGGTAACATGTAACATTCCTCCCTTAGGAACATTGTTACCAATAGATTCATAAGTTATTCAGCAATTGTACAAAAAACAAAACGATTTTTTCCGTTTATATCCTGCACTACTTCGACCACGCCTTGTGGAAATGCTTGCTCTAGTAGCTTTGCAACAGCCGGTCCCTGTTCATAGCCAATCTCAAAACCTATTAAACCAGGGGATTTCATCATCCCTGGTAGCCCCTCTGCCATTCTTCTATATAGCTGGAGCCCATCCTCCTCAGCAAAAAGTGCCAAGTGAGGCTCATAATCAATGACTGTATCCGCTAGGGTCGGTGCTTCTTCATGTGCTATATATGGAGGGTTGGATACAATAATATCCCATTTTTCTGATTGAAGTGGCTCTAGAAGATCTCCCTCCCGAAAGCTTATCTGGGCATTGTGAAGCTGTGCATTATTTTTAGCAACCTCCAAGGCAGCTGAAGAAATATCCGTAGCCGTTACCTCCGTTTGTGGTATTTCTAGTTTCAGTGTCAAAGCAATTGCACCGCTACCCGTACCCACATCAGCGAGACGAATAGGCTTGTCTGAAAATAAAGCTGGAACTCGTTTTTTGATTTCCTCTATTAACTCTTCTGTTTCAGGACGAGGAATTAACACATGCTCATTCACTAAAAAATCTCTTCCATAAAAGGTTTCCTGACCAATAATGTATTGATAAGGTTTTCCTGTTATATGCTCTTCCACATAGCGCCAATACGTCTCAAAATCCTCTGTGGATATCTCGTCATACATAGATAGCATTAGCTGTGAATAATTTTTCCCAAGGACATGCTGCAATAAAAAACGGGCTACTCCTTTTTCACGATTATTTTCTTCTAAAAAAGAAGAAGCCCGGGTGAGGGCCTCATAAATTGTCTTAAACATTGGTATCGTTCATTCTTTCTAATTTATCTGCTTGGTCTGCGACAATTAAAGCATCGACTATCTCATCTAGTTTTCCCTCTAGAATTTGATCTAGCTTTTGAATTGTAAGACCAATACGATGGTCTGTTACACGGTTTTGTGGATAATTGTACGTACGGATACGCTCAGAGCGGTCCCCTGTACCAACTGCAGACTTACGTACTGCATCGTATTCGGCCTGTGCCTCTTGACGGAACTTGTCTGCCACACGAGCACGAAGAATTTTCATCGCTTTCTCGCGGTTCTTAATCTGTGACTTCTCGTCCTGCATTGAAACAGTGATCCCTGTCGGTAAATGCGTCATTCGAACAGCAGACATCGTCGTATTTACCGACTGTCCACCTGCACCTGAGGAAGCAAATGTATCTACTCGAACATCCTTTTCATGGATTTCTACATCTACTTCTTCCGCCTCTGGAAGTACTGCCACTGTCGCTGTAGAAGTATGGATACGACCGCCCGACTCAGTTTCTGGTACACGTTGCACGCGATGTGCTCCATTTTCATATTTCATTTTCGAAAAGGCATTGGCCCCATTGATCATGAAGATGATTTCCTTGTATCCACCTAAACCAGTTGGAGACGATTCCATCACATCCACTTTCCAATTTTGTGTTTCGGCAAAGCGACTATACATACGGAAAAGGTTCCCCGCAAATAGTGCAGCCTCATCTCCACCTGCTGCCCCACGAATCTCCATAATAACGTTTTTATCATCATTTGGATCCTTCGGAATTAACAGCACACGTAAGCGTTCTTCTAGCTCCGTAATTTGGCCCTCTAAATCATTGACCTCTTCCTTCACCATTTCACGCATTTCCGCATCCAATTTTTCCTCAAGCATTTGCTTCGCATCTTGATATTGTTGCTTTACATCTTTATATTCGCGATAAGCATCTACCGTCGCCTGAAGGTCAGACTGCTCCTTTGAATACTGCCTAAGCTTCTTCGTATCATTTACTATATCTGGATCACTAAGTAATTCGTTTAACTTATCATAACGATCTTCCACCGATTGCAATCGATCAAACATCGACCTCACCTCGTTCTAATTAAATGTTTACTAGCTATTTATTATAAAGAAAAAGTAACAGGCATGCTACTTTTTATGGCACTGAACTTGAAAGAATTATTTTTGGAACTGGACAGAAAAGTAAATCGCCTCATTCGAAAGTCCGGCTGAATAAGAGTAAATCCTCCGAACGAGAGTAACCGCCACTGGTCCTTCCGATAGACATAGGCCATGCACTTCCACCATCTAACCGAGAATAAATCCCGGCTATCCGAGAGTAAAACCCGCTCGAACGAGAGTATCGGCCTCCGGTATTCCCAGCGGACATAGGCTATGCCTTCCCCCATCTTATAACCGAGAGTAAATCCTGGCTTTCCGAGAGTAAATCTCGGTCGAATGAGAGTAAACCTTCCGAATGAGAGTAAACCTTGTCTATCCGAGAGTAAACTTTCTCCTAACGAGAATAAACCTCGAATATCCGAGAGTAAATCCCACTCGAACGAGAGTAACGGCCTCCGATGTTACCAGCGGGCATCGGTCATGCACTTCCACCATCTAACCGAGAATAAATTCCGGCCATCCGAGAGTAAATCTCGGTCGAACGAGAGTAAACCTTCCGAATGAGAATAAACCTTGGCTCTCCGAGAGTAAACTTCCTATGAACGAGAATAAACCCCAGTTAACCGAGAGTAAACTTCCTCCGAACGAGAATAAATCCCGAATATCCGAGAGTAAATCCCGCTCGAACGAGAGTAACGGCCTCGGGTCCTCCCAGCGGACATCGGCCATGCACTTCCACATCTAACCGAGAGTAACCGCGATTGCCACATAACTAGAAGACACAAGCCAAGCCTCCCAATTAAATTCCCAATCTACCTCTCCAAGTCTCCCCTAACTCTCTGTCCGAGATACTCTTCGTATCTATAAATAATTCGTCACTTTTAGTAATAAGTGAAATCCCAACCAAGCTATCACAATGGTGGATTGGCGTGACACTTACGGCAAACTGGATAGTAAGAATCATTCCCACCGATTTGGATTTGCTCGCCTGTATAGATTGGCTTGCCAGATTCGTCCACACGTAGGTTCATAATGGCCTTGCGCTGACAGAACCAGCAGATTGTTTTCATTTCTTCAATTTTGTCTGCATAGATCAGCATGTATTTGCTGCCTTCAAACATTTCGTTTTGGAAATCGTTTTTCAAGCCAAATCCCATAACTGGTATGTCTAGCTCGTCCACGATTTGAGTTAGCTGAAGAACGTGCTCCTTCTTCAGGAATTGCACTTCGTCTATTAGGACACAGTAAGGCTTTGGAGAATACTCCTTTACCATTTCGAATAAATTCGTATCGTCAAAGATAGCAATTGCTTTTCTTTTAAGGCCGATTCTACTCGATACATGACCAACCTCGTCACGGTCATCTATTCCAGGTGTGAAAATGAGGACAGGCTTGTTTTGTTCTTCGTAGTTATGTGCAACTTTTAGAATTTCAATGGATTTTCCGCTGTTCATAGCGCCGTGCTTATAAAATAATTGAGCCATGGTATGGTATATCTCCTTCATCTATGTATTTGCATGAATTACTTCTAACAAAAATACCTGCAAAGCACCGGGTGCCTTACAGGTATTTTGCTTTTATTATTCTTTAATTCCGTATTTTTTGTTGAAGCGATCAACACGGCCATCCGCAGCTGCGAATTTTTGACGTCCAGTGTAGAATGGGTGACATTCGTTACAGAACTCGACTTTGATGTCTGATTTTACAGAACCAGTTGTGAAAGAGTTTCCACAAGAACAAGTTACTGTTGCTTCTTTGTAATCTGGATGAATTCCTGCTTTCATCATTATCTCTCCTCTCGCCCTGAACCATCCGGAACAGAGTTGGTTATGAAACTGATACCTTACACGATCCGTATTACTGTCAACCGTATATGTAGCAGAAATGTGTGAACTCACAATGAACATAATAACATGTCTTACTTATATATACAAGCGGTTGATTTTGAAAAAATTATAGGGATACTTTTCCGCTACGGTGCGCTTTCATCTCTTCTGCAAGCTGTTCAAAGAATCCTTCGTTCGTCTTCGTTTGACGTAATTTTCTTAGGAAACGTTCTGCAAAATCAGGAGAATCTGAGAAGGTTTTTCTAATCGCCCAAAGCTTATCTAGTTGATCTTTTGGAATCAATAGCTCCTCTTTACGAGTACCAGAGCGTCGGATATCGATTGCTGGGAAAATACGACGTTCTGCTAGGCTTCTATCTAGATGAAGCTCTAAATTCCCTGTTCCTTTGAATTCCTCATAAATTACTTCATCCATACGTGACCCGGTATCAATTAAAGCAGTTGCTAGAATAGTTAAGCTTCCGCCCTCTTCAATATTTCGTGCTGCACCGAAGAAACGCTTCGGACGATGGAATGCAGCAGGGTCAATACCACCTGAAAGAGTTCTTCCGCTTGGAGGAATAACCAAGTTATAGGCGCGTGCTAAACGTGTAATAGAATCCATTAAAATAATAACATCTCTTTTATGTTCTACTAGACGCATGGCTCTTTCTAGAACTAGCTCTGCCACCTTCACATGGTTTTCAGGTACTTCATCGAAAGTGGAGCTTACAACATCTGCCTTAACAGAACGTTCGATATCCGTCACCTCTTCAGGACGTTCGTCGATTAATAGGACAATTAGCTCTGCATTTGGGTGGTTCGTTGTAATGGCATTCGCAATCTCTTTAATTAATAACGTTTTCCCTGCTTTAGGGGGAGCTACTATTAAACCACGTTGCCCAAACCCAACTGGTGCAACCAAGTCCATGATTCTAGTAGAAAGTTTTTCAGGTGTCGTTTCAAGCTTTACATGACGATCCGGATATAAAGGTGTAAGACCAGGGAAATGTACACGTTCCTTTGCAATCTCTGGGTCCTCCCCGTTTACTAGCTCCACATGCAAAAGGCCATAGTATCGCTCACTTTCCTTTGGTGGGCGTACCTTTCCTGTTACTTTATCTCCGTTTCTTAAATCGAATCTTCTAATTTGAGAAGCCGAGATGTAGATATCCTCTGAGCTTGGAGAGTAGTTAATCGGACGCAGGAAGCCAAATCCCTCCTGCTGGATAATTTCCAATACTCCCTCCATAAAGAAGAAGCCTTCTTGCTCAGCACGAGATTTTAAAATAGCAAATATTAGTTCCTTTTTTGATAACTTGCTATACGCAGGAATCTTATATTTTCTTGCTAGGGCATAAAGCTCTTTTAACGTCATGTTTTCCAATTCATTGATTGTTGTTTGTGTCATAAGCACGCACCACTCTTTTTATTTTTTTCTTTGCATTGTTTGGGTTAATTTAGATGAAGTAAATATTAGAGGATATCCGGCAGAGCTTAGTCTGCCGGAAATTCTTTGGAAAGTTCAAATTAAAGAACAAGATTTGGTTTTTTGTTTAAGCTATGGCGCCCTTCTACAAATCGAATTGTTCCGGATTTTGCACGCATAACAATAGAATGTGTAGAACTAAATGCTCCTTTGAATTGTACCCCACGTAAAAGCTCGCCATCCGTTACGCCTGTTGCAGCAAAAATAGCATCATCGCCTTTTACCAAGTCTTCCATTCTAAGCACTTTGTTTACGTCTAATCCCATTTTAATACATCTTTGAAGCTCTTCATCACTTTGTGGAAGCAGTCTCCCTTGAATTTCTCCACCTAGGCATTTTAAACCTACAGCAGAGATAACTCCTTCAGGTGCTCCTCCTGAACCAAAAAGAATGTCTACACCAGTTTCATCAAATGCAGTATTAATAGCCCCTGCCACATCTCCGTCTGTGATTAGCTTAATACGTGCTCCAGCAGCTCGAATCTCTTCGATGATTTTTTGATGTCTAGGTCTGCCTAAAATGGTAGCAACTACATCCTCTATATCCTTGTTTTTAGCACGTGCAACAGCTCGTAAGTTATCAATTACAGGTGCATTAATGTCTACTTGTCCAACTGATTCTGGACCAACCGCTAACTTATCCATATACATGTCTGGCGCGTGAAGAAGGTTTCCTCGGTCTGCCACCGCAAGAACAGCTAGTGCATTCCAGCCTCCAGAAGCAACGATATTCGTCCCCTCTAATGGGTCAACAGCGACATCTACTTGCGGTCCACCTGAACCATGTCCAAGCTTTTCTCCAATATAGAGCATCGGTGCTTCGTCCATCTCACCTTCCCCAATCACTACTACACCCTCCATTGGGATAGTATCAAATACGGTTCTCATTGCGCTTGTAGCAGCATCATCTGCTTCATTCTTTAATCCGCGTCCCATCCAGCGAGCAGATGCTATCGCTGCTGCTTCCGTTACACGGACTAATTCCATTGATAAACTACGTTCCATTTTCTTTGTGCCTCCCGATTTACGGTCTTGTTGCTTCCGCTCTGTTTTACTTTCTGTACCATTGTAGCACATTTGTCAAATATGAAAAGCAGGTATTTCCTGATAATAGGAGCCTATTCGCTCTCCAGCTCAATTTCCTTTATGGTGACTTTACGAACATCCGCACCTAGGCCTCTTAGCTTATCAATAAGGGAGCTATATCCACGCTCAATGTGGTAAATATCTTGTATTTCTGTCTCTCCATCTGCAATTAGCCCAGCTAATACCAAGGCAGCGCCTGCACGTAAATCACTTGCCCGTACATTGGCAGCCTCTAATTTAACAGGTCCTGTAATAATAGCAGTCCTTCCATCTACACGACCGATTGCATTCATTCTTCTTAGTTCATCGATTTGCTTGAAGCGAGCAGAATAAATAGAGTCAGTAATTACAGAAGTACCGGTAGCCTGTGTCATTAAAACAGAAAAGGGCTGTTGTAGGTCAGTTGGGAAGCCTGGATAAACAAGGGTCTTCACATCGACAGCTAGTAAATTGCTGGATTTAGGAATAAAGATTTTTTCTTCATGCTCCTCTACTTGAACCCCCATCTCTCGTAGCTTAGCTGTTAATGCTTCCACATGGAATGGGATGACATTATCGATAGTGACACCATCTCCCGTCAAGGCAGCCATAATCATAAATGTTCCAGCTTCTATACGGTCTGGTATAATTGTGTGCTTTGTTCCATGAAGTTCCGGAACACCATCAATTCTTATGACATTTGTACCTGCACCTTTGATTTTGGCACCCATATTGCTAAGAAGAGTAGCCACATCAATTATTTCCGGCTCTTTTGCCGCATTTTCAATGATTGTACGGCCCTTTGCCATTACCGCTGCAAGCATAATGTTAATGGTCGCCCCCACGCTAACTACGTCTAGATAGATCTTGGAGCCAACCAATTCATTTGCTCTTAAGTAAATTGCACCGTGCTCATTACTTACTTGAGCTCCAAGTGCCTCAAAACCTTTTATATGCTGGTCAATCGGTCTTGGTCCAAGATGGCAGCCGCCAGGTAAACCAATCGCCGCTTTTTTAAATTTGCCTAACAGCGCTCCCATCAAATAATAAGAGGCCCTTAGTTTTTTTATATTTCCATTTGGAAGGGGCATGTCTACAACCTCTGTAGGATCAATTACCATCGTACCGTCTTGAAAGGTAACCTTCGCTCCTACCTCTTCCAATATTTCTTTCAAGGTCCAAACGTCTGATATTTCCGGTAAGCCTTCAATTGTAACTGGAGAATTCGCCAGCAAGGAGGCAGGAATAAGCGCTACAGCACTATTTTTTGCCCCACTCACTTTTATCGTACCTTGGAGCGGTTTTCCTCCTCTGATTTTGTATACTTCCATATGTTTCTCCTTCATCTTGTTACTGGTTCTGACGATTTTTCCAATCTGCTAGAAACCCTTCAATTCCTTTATCAGTTAAAGGATGATTGAATAATTGTTTCAATACTTTGAAAGGAGTAGTAGAGATATGTGCACCATTGAGGGCTGCATCCGTAATATGCTGTGGATGTCTGATTGAAGCAGCAATGATTTCTGTATCAATATTATGAATATCAAAGATCTGAGAGATTTTTGCAATTAATTCCATTCCATCATGTCCGATATCATCTAGTCTACCTAAAAACGGCGAAACATATGTTGCACCTGCACGAGCAGCAAGCAATGCTTGGTTCGCACTAAAGATAAGCGTAACATTTGTTTTGATTCCTTCCTTGCTAAACACGGAGCACGCCTTTAAGCCTTCCGGAGTCATTGGAAGCTTTACTGTAATATTTGGCGCAATCGCAGCAAGCTCTCTACCCTCTTTAATCATTCCTTCAGCGTCTAATGAAATAACCTCTGCACTTACAGAGCCATCTACTAATTCTGTAATTTCACGAAGTCTGTCGTGGAAAGAAATATTTTCTTTCGCCACTAATGATGGGTTTGTTGTAACTCCGGAGATGATTCCCCAAGAGTATGCTTCTTTAATTTCTTCAAAATTCGCTGTATCAATAAAAAATTTCATCTTCCTTATATCCTCCTCATGATGGAAAAACAGGAGAAGCGCCCATTGGACTCTTCTCCTTTGTTTCTATTTATATGGCAATTATGCTTTGTTAGAGCTTCCAAACTCACGCATTTTACCAATAACTGTTGTTTTAATTGCCTCGCGAGCTGGTATTAAATATTTACGTGGATCGTATTGTGTTTCATTTTCCGCTAAATATTGACGGATTGCTTTTGTTGCAGCAATTTGGTTTTCCGTGTTCACATTGATTTTGGCAGTACCTAGAGAAATGGCACGCTTAATATCATGAGTTGGGATCCCCGTACCTCCGTGAAGAACCAATGGTAAATCCGTCAGTTTGGAGATTTCCTCCATTTCCGCAAATCCAAGGTTTGGTTCCCCTTTATAAGGACCATGCACAGATCCAAGTGCAGGTGCTAAGCAATCAATCGCAGTGCGTTTCACTAATTCTGCACACTCCTGTGGATCAGCATAGATAACTCCATCAGCCACCACATCGTCTTCTTGACCACCTACTGTACCCAATTCTGCTTCTACTGAAACATTTTGAGCATGAGCATATTCTACCACTTTTGAAGTGATTTCTATATTTTCTTCAAAAGGATGGTGTGAAGCATCAATCATAACAGAGGTAAAACCAGCATCAATTGCTGCTTTACATTTTTCGTAGGATGAACCATGATCCAAATGAATCGCTACTGGAACAGTAATTTTATAGTCTTCCATAAGTCCTTTTACCATATGTACTACTGTAGTGAAGCCTCCCATATACTTGGCTGCTCCTTCTGAAACACCTAGAATTACTGGAGATTTTTCTTCCTCTGCAGCTTGGAGAATTGCTTGAGTAAATTCTAGATTATTAATATTGAATTGCCCAATCGCATAGCCTTCTTGCTTTCCTTTTTGTAGCATTTCTTTCATCGATACTAAAGCCATCCAAACGGACCTCCTTGATGTATAGTGTGTTATATAGTTGAAGTACAACAGCAAAGGAAATTCAGGAGATTCCCAGATAAAGCCGATGTTGGTTGCCTTCACTTTTCATACCCAATCATAACAAAAGCAAGCGATGTTTTCCACTGCCTGCTGATGTACTACTTATTTTAGTAAATTATTCACAGCGTCTCTTACTTCAAATATATCGAAGGGCTTTGTAAAATAGAGGGATGCTCCCAAATCCATCGCTTCTTGGATGAGATTTAGTTCTCCATACGCTGTCATCATCATAACCGGTAAGCTTGGATAGCTTTCTTTCAACCTTGTTAAAATTTGAATTCCATCCATTCCAGGTATTTTCATATCTAGTAATACGCCGTGCAGATTTTTCTTACTGGCTATTTCCAGTGCTTCACGTCCGCTTGACGCCAAGCTTACCTCATACCCCTCCTGCACAAATACCTCCTTAAGGAGCATCCGGATACCAACTTGATCGTCTACAATCAATAAATGCTTCAATGATTGACAACCCCTTTTTTCTATATTTCCCCTTATCAACCTTATTCGCTAATCGTTTTACATTTCCTTCTAGCCAATAAGTTGTTTCATAGAAACAGGAACTTATTACTGTATAGTATACTTTTTTTAGGTATTTCGGGAATGAAATTCATCTTTCTTCCTCATAGAACCAACTACCTTGATGAGTATTTTAACAGAAAAGATGTATAATGATTTTTGAGGTGAAAAAAATGAAGATGTTCGTTACTCAATTAACTGGATTACTACAACGAATTGCTACTTCTGAGGAAGAAAACATAGAGGATACTGCAAGACTTTTAGCTCAAGCTCGTGCAGGGGAAGGAAATATCTACTTTGCTACTTTTGGTGAGATGGAAAGTGTACTTACCAATGCTATTCAAGCTGCTGAACCTTTCCCACGGTTAAAACGCTGGTCACCTGATGTGGAACTAGATCGATCTGATCGCGTGTGGATAATCACACGTTCCTCCAAATACGAGGAGGCCCTCACATTAGCAAGAAAGCTCTACGATTCGTTCATCCCCTTTAGCGTGATGGCAAGCGAAGCACCTGGAGAGGAAAACGAGCTTTCTGAGTTGGCATACACCTATATATCCTTAAAAATCACAAAGGGCATACTCCCAGCCGAGGATGGCTCACGCGTAGTTCAACCACACAGCCTTGCAGCTATGTTTGTTTACGAAGCAGTGAAATGGAAACTAGACGAGATGTTTGGAACTGAAGAATAAATTCTTTAAAAGAATCCTTCGTATTATCTAATCAAAGGTTCAGTTAATGGAAAAGAATACAGTATATAGGAACACCAATAGAACAGCACTTACGATTTTATATTTTTGATGAAATGAAGTGACCCCTAAAAGTTAGACACGGTTATTTCATCTAGGCAGCTTGTGTAAAATGAGTTCGGTATTGTACCGGA
>NZ_JBWQPU010000010.1:0-134244 GCF_056620325.1 Psychrobacillus sp. Z3-81 | reverse complement strand
TCCCTAAAAGCCCGATTGGTTCAACTAATGATTGGTGGGGATGAAAGAAAACCCCACCAATCAAAGTTTCACTTTATTACACAAATATGGAGGATACGATGAAATTAAAAATTATCCACACAAATGACCTACATAGTAATTTTGAAAACTTTAAGAAGGCAGCAACTCTTATTAAGAGATTGAAGGATGATAACTCTATCATTTTAGATGGTGGAGATTTTGCAGATTTTAAAAGTATAGAGCTACAGGGCACACGGGGAGTGGCAGCGCTTGAGCTATTACAAAATGTAGGATACGATGCTATCACGATTGGCAACAATGAAATGTTTAACGGAATTGATACATTAGAACATATGGCGAGTACGAGTAAGATTTCTTTTATCAGCAATAATATCTTTAAGAAGGATGGCACGGCGATAAATGGTGTTTGTAAAAGCGTTGTAATAGTTAAAAATGGATTGCGAATACTGATTACAGGTTCTTCTCCAAATCTCGGTGAGTTTAGTGAGGGTCTCGGACTACAAATAACGGATTATACAGCTGCGATAAAAGAGGAAATAGAGAGCCGAAAGGGGTCCTATGACCTTTGTATGCTATTAAATCACGTTGGAACATTTGCTGATGAGCCACTTGCAGAGGAAATAGATGAGATAGATATCATCATCTCTGCTCATGACCATAAGCTATATCCTAAAGCAAAGCTTGTAAACGGAACAATTATGAATAGTGCAGGAAATTATGGAGAGCATGTAGGGATAGTAGAAGTAGAGATAGTAGACGGAAAGACTACATTGCTTCATTCGGAAACAATCTCAACGAATGATGAGCTGGAGGATCAAGAAATTGTTTCGATTTTAAAAATGAATAAAGAGAAGGCTATTCAGGTGTTAAGCAAACCCTTATACACAATTGAACAGCCGCTTTGGCACGATGTAGTAGAAGAGAACCCGCTTTCTAACCTCATAGCCTCTGGGTTGAGAGATATGTTAGATACAGATATTGGGTTGATTAATAGTGGAATATGTAACAATGGTATTTTCCGATATGTTTCTCGGAAGAAGTTAATAGAAACTTGTCCTTCTCCTTTAAATCCGACTTACTTTGAAATTCAAGGGAAACATCTATTAGCAGCATTAGAACAATCCTTAGACGATCAAGTCTGCCTTGCAGAAGGAAGAGGGGCTGGGTTTCGTGGAAAATTTGCAGGAAGACTGCATGTTTCCGGAATGGAAATACTTTATAGTGGAACAACTATTAAGGAAGTCTTTATTAATGAAAAGCTCTTAGATCCTGAGCACTGGTATTCTGTTGCAAGCTCTGATTACCTCCACCGAGGTTCTGGCTATCCTGACCTTGCTAATAATAGAAATGAGAGATATCTTCCGGAGGAAATAAAGGACGTAATTCGTATATATGCTTGTAAACCTGAGTTTATAGAGGATGCATTACTAAAAAGGTGGAAAGAAGTATCTTACGTTAGGGGATAATAAAAAATGGAACCGATGAAAATTCGCGAGCGTGGAGTACAAATTGGTAGATTACAGCCTGGAAAGAAAAGTTGTATAACGGATATCCCGGGGGTGATGGTTGGACATGTTACTTTAGATTATCCTCTTCCGAATGATGAGTATGCTTGTACAGGAGTAACGGCCATTCTACCGCATGGAGATAATTTGTTTGCTAACAAAGTAATTGCTGCTGGTCATGTGTTAAATGGCTTTGGTAAAACGACGGGATTGGTACAAGTTGACGAGCTGGGAGTCATTGAAGCGCCAATTATGCTTACAAATACTTTTGCGATATCAGCAGTGACACAAGGAACTCTTCAATACATGCTAGAACAAAACAGTGATATAGGTGAGACCACTGGGACAATTAATTTAGTGGTTGGCGAATGCAATGATAGTCACTTAAATTCTATTCGTTCACTTCCAGTAGAACCCCAGCATGCAATAGAGGCAATTAAGCGTGCTTCTACAGATGTCTCTGAGGAAGGAGCTGTAGGGGCTGGTAAGGGAATGGTGTGCTTTGGCTATAAAGGGGGCGTGGGGTCTTCATCCCGAATAATTCAGGATGAAAAGAGCGGAACGTCTTTTACTATGGGCTGCCTGATTGTAAGTAACTTTGGGAAGAAGGAAGAGTTTTTTGATTATCGTTATGAATCAAATAAGGCGAATGAAACACCTACCGTTAAAAATCCGGCAGATGGCTCTATCATGATGGTAATTGGCACGGATGCCCCGCTTAGTAATAGACAGCTAAAACGAGTAGCTAAAAGATGTGGGGTCGGGTTAGGTCGAACTGGGAGTCACTATAGTAATGGGAGCGGAGATATTGTTATTGCTTTTTCTACTGCTCATAAAATTCCTCATAATTCCAGTGAAATGGTAGAGACTCGACAGGAGCTTAGAGACGATCACCCAATCATGAATAGCATTTTTCAGGCGGCAACGGAGGTTATAGAGGAGGCTATTTTAAATTCGCTATCTCAAGCAGTCGTGACGAAAGGGAGAAAAGGGCAGGTAGTCTATCCATATCCGTTTGAATGATAAGGGATAAACAATGAGGCTGGGTCAAAATCGAAGGAGAAGAGCTTATGGCACTGTCATAGGATAGGAATTATAAGTGCATTCTTATTTTGGAGATTCTTAAGGTTCTCCGCAGCGTCGGAGGCCAACAGGATGTTGGTCAGGAAAACGTTGTCACACGATGTGACGTTCTTAGTTTTCCCTCCCCACAGGTGAGCCATAGCCGAACGCTAAAGCGTGCCGTTGCTATGGCTCACCCGTCTCCCTCCTCCTGTTGGAGTCGCCGACGCTGCTACGAACCAATAGTGTTGCCTTCTAAGTTTAAATGTTGATTAAGAGATTATAAAAAGGATTTAACTCATCAAGAAAGAAATGGAATTCGTCCAACCTCTTTCTTCGGATTAATACATGGGACTCAGGTCCTCCGCTGCATCGGAGGCTTTCCGCAGGCCAACAGGATGTTCTCCTGAAGCCGCGCCCCCAGGAAAGCGTCCAGCCAAAACGGAAATCAACCCCAAGTTACGGTGAAGAACCAAATTATTTAAAGTCTAGTTTTAATTTCCCTTCTTCTAGGATTAGCTTAGCGTCAAAGGTTTGGCCGTTTTCTGCTACAAAGCCTTTTATTGTGTTGGTGTTTCCTTTTGTGCAAAGCAGCTTAATTTGGGAAGGAGTAATTTTCTTCTTTAAAAAGAAGCCGTTGAAGGTTTGCGTACAGCCGTTTTTATAGTTGGTGCATCCATAAAAGTTTTTCCTAGCAACAATTGAGCCTTCCTTACATTTTGGACAAGGTGCGATTGGCTCTTGTTTAAATTTTGTATATTTTGATGAGGTTTTAACTGGCACAGTGCTTCCATCAATATCCTTTGACTTAATCGCACTAGGAGCTTCTTGCAACAGACTGTTAATAAACTTTGAGATGCTTTCTAAAAAACGTTCGGAAGAGCCTTCGCCATTACCGATTTTTCGTAGATAGTTTTCCCATTTAGCGGTCATGGAAGGACTTGAAAGTAGATTGCCTTCTATTGACTGACAGAGCACCCTTCCCTTATTGGTGATGGATACAATGTTTTTATTTACCTGGATGTAACCATGACGCTTGATCGTTTCGATTATACCGCTTCTTGTAGCCTCCGTTCCTAGGCCTTCTACCTCTTTTAGAATTTCATTTTCTTCTTTATCCTCCACAAGCTTGCCACAGGTTTTCATCATAGCGATTAACTGTCCCTCTGTGTATGGTTTAGGGGGAACAGTTTTCCCTTCCTTTATTCCGATTTCACCTTCCACATTTTCATGAAGATGTAAAATGGGAAGTTTATTTTCTTCTTTTTTATCTGACTTGCTAGCTTGGAATAATTCCTTCCAGCCTAAATCCCGTTCTGTTTTCCCAATCGTGTAAAAGGGTAGCCCATTTACTTCTGTCGTGACCTTTGTTTCCGTATAAAAATAATCTCTATGAAACATAGCGATAGTCGTACGGACCACTTCTTCATACAAATTTCTTTCTAAAGGAGAAAGCTTGCTTAAGGTAGATGGGGTAGGAATTTTTTTTGTTGGAATAATAGCATAGTGCTCTTGTACTTTGGAGTTATCCACATATCTTTTTTTAGGGTAGCTAGAGGCAATAGGAAAGGGATGTTGAATTACTTCTTGATACTTTTCTACTTGCCCAGCAATATAAGCGAACTCGTTCGTTGTAATATGACGAGAATCTGTTCTTGGATAGCTCACCAGCTTTTTCTCGTACAGCGATTGCATTGCTTTCAGAACATTGGCAGGACTCGTCTTCCACAAGCGGTTGGCGGTAGCCTGCAAGGTTGAAAGAGAATGTAGCTGTGGGGGTGCTATACGCTTATCCTCGGTTTTTAAGGAAGTGATATCCCCAGGAGAATTAGGTTGTATGTGATGCTTTTGTAATAGCTCCAGGATTATTTCTCTTTTAGGTTCCTTTGCTTTTGCTTTCCCTTTATAGCTTCCATTGCTACTTGTGAATGTTGCTTCCACCTCAAAAAATGGTTCTGATACAAATTGTTCTATTTCAAGCTGTCTCTGATAGATAAGAAAAAGTGTGGGAGATTGTACTCGTCCTATCGGAAATACATCCTTTACGCCCTTTTCTTTTAAGAGTAGTGAGTAGAGGCGAGACGCATTCATACCAACCAACCAATCACTTATTTGTCTTGCTTTCGCCTCTTCATACATTTGTAAATCTTTTTTGTTGTTCATTAGGTTGGCAAAGCCTTTACGTACTTCTTCTACCTCTAATGAGTTAATCCATAGCCTTTTTATATGGTGACCTCGTGTACCGGTTTGATGATAGATACTATAAAAAATATTAGAGCCTTCACGGTCTACATCACATCCATTAATAAGGGTATCTGTTGATTTAAACAGATTTTTTACTATGTTAAATTGCTTGTACTTGCCTTTTGCAACTTGGAATTCATACTTTTCTGGCAAGATTGGAAGGCTAGATAAGGTCCAGCGATTCCATTTAGGATCATAGGCTTTCGGCTCTTTTAACTCCACTAAATGACCAATTCCCCATGTAATATAAGCACCTTCAGGGAAAATTTCATTTGGCAAAATTTCTAGGAAACCGTCATGTTTTTTTACTTTGAATGCGTCCGCATAGGCCTTGGCTTGACTAGGTTTTTCAGCTAAAATTACTGGTTTCAATTCATCACCCCATGTATGGATTGCAAATATTATGCTAGGAATTTTCCGAACGTATATTCTTTATTATAGTTTGAATGAAAGGAAGAGAAAAGTAAATTTGTTTTTGAGACATCTAACAAAAAAGACGAGGAACATACCGTAGAATTATCGCATAATGTTACAAAAAGCAGGTTTACTGCTCAGTAGAATGAAGAATACCAAAGGAGATGTCCATTATATCAGAATCAAAAGATACTAATAAAGCGAATTTGGTAAAGATTGCACGAGAACAAGTGAAAGCACAGAGGAAACTGATGAAACAAGTACGAGACTCAATCGAAGGTAAGGGATGCTAAAAAAAGAAGTAGGAAAAAAGGGGTTGTCTGAAAAGTGATCTTGAGAGGGAATCTTTGCGAACACTTCAGGAGCTGTGCAACATAGCAAAAAGGGGCTGTACCATAAGTTGAAAACTTATGAGACAATCCCTTTTCTTTCGTTCCTAATTTTTTGCTCCTGTTATGAGACCTACTAGATGGAGCTACGTATTAGTCTTTTTTATGAGCTACGATAATCAGTTTCCCTTTATCTAGCTCTTTTTCTGCAGCTTCTGCTTCTTGAGTTGTTAAGCCAATTGCAACCATTTTACTTCGAAGCTCATCACCACGAGAAGTAAACATATTTTTCATGGAATTTAAGAAGCCTTGTTCCTTTATGCCGACATCCTTTGTGTCTAAGGCATCGTTGATATCATCTGCTCGCTCTTTAAAGTGAGCAAAAATGTGGATGTGGTCTCTTGAATATCCTTCAGCTTCTAAACGTTCTACCTCTTGTTTAGCCTGTACTGCGTTTTCTACAGTTAATTTTACTGTCATAAAAACCCCTCCATTTTTTATTCTTCACTTTATATTTACCCTTCTTGTACGGTATTTAAACAAAAGGAAAGTAATTGAGTGACCGATTCACGAATGGTTTGATATGATAAAAGAATAAAGAAGGAGGCGATTCGGGATGGATTCTGGAAGGAATAGAATAGATGAATTTAAGCAAGTAATGGGTAATTACCCTACAGGCGTTACAGTAGTTACCACTATGGATCAAAATGGAGAGCCGATAGGACTAACGGTAAATTCTTTTGCCTCCGTTTCTTTAGAGCCCTTACTAATCCTGTGGTCAATTGACAAACGGGGATATTCCTATGATGCTTTTCAAAAGGCTGAACGGTTCGCTGTTAATATCTTGTCTGAAGAACAAGGTGATATTTGCCAGCTATTTTCTAGTAGAGTAGAGAATCGGTTTGACCATTGTACATGGAGTGAGTCTGTGCACTCGTTACCAATACTTAGGGGCAGTCTGGCTGTCCTACAATGCAAGGTATATGAACGAGTAGAAGCGGGAGACCATACTATTATCATTGGTGAAGTAATAGATATTGATAATCAAGCTAAAAATCCTCTGCTATACCATAAGAGAACGATTGGTCCGATTCCTCGTACGTTTTATAATGAAAAATAAAGGTAGCTTAGACTGAAGGAAATTCATTTGTATGTGAATTTCCTTCAGTCTTTTTTACTACATAAAATAGTTATGACTCTTCCAATTGCATTAAAAAATGAAAAGAGTTGTAAAATTTTGTTTATAGATAATGCGAAAAGGGGTAAGAGGTTAATAAATAGTTAATCTGGTCAGAAAAGGGGCGAGTAGGATGATACTTTCTCTAAAAGAACAAGCATTAGATAGTAAGCAACAGATCATTCAATTCTTTGATGTATTAAAAGCGAATGTGGTACGTGCTAGATCTACTATTACGGCCGTTTTTTTAATAGCCTCCTTTGATAAGCGAGGTGAATTAGAGGATTTGCAAGCATATTTAGCCCAGAAAATTAGAAAGACAGATTTTCTGTTCCAGTTGGAGTCGACTTCTGAATGGTGCCTAATCCTTCCAGGAAGTGGAGAAGAAGAGGCGGTAGCTTTCATGACAAGATTATTTAAGGGAATGGAGGATTCTGCGGTCAGGATGTCTGGCTGCGTAATAGAGATAGGAAACAATAAAACGGAACTCGAAGAATTACTAGACGCTGGCAAACGCAGCTTAACCCTTGCAAAAGAGAAAGGCAATTGGACTATCGAGAGAGTAGATATTTTCAAGAAAAAAGAAAGGCAGCTTATTAAGGTCAGCCTTCTAGAGGACGATACCATTTTTCAGCATCTATTAAACTCGTCATTAGAAAAATTGTCTTTTTCGCCCTTTGATTTAGACATTAGAACATTTTCAGATGGGTATGAGTTTCTCCAATCTGGATGGTATCAGTCTAGCCATATACATCTAATTATTATGAATGATATTTTGCCTAAGAAAAATGGCGTGGAAATTTTGCATACCATAAGGGGGCTCCCAAACCATAAAAGGTTCGTCGTATTTATGATGACGAAGAGAAAGTCAGAGGAGGATATGGTATATGCTTTTGAAAAAGGAGTAGATATTTATTTGACTAAGCCGTTTAATCTTCGTTTATTTGAAGCGCAAGTGAAAAGGACCCTTGAGAGGCTATGGCAATGATTAGACTAACTATATACATAGTAACCATGGTAATCATTATATTATTTCTCCTATTAATTGGAATCGGACTTTATCTAGCTTATAGAAGATGGAAACAAGTAAAAAAGTTAACTATAAGAGAAGCATATATTTCAAGGACAATAGAAGCTTGGAAGGATTACTTGGTAGAAAATAGACCATTAACACCTACCCTTCTTCCCACTAGTAAAGAAGAGATAGCTGGTATTGAGGAAATCTTCGTTGCGTATTTAAAAAATTTATCTAATGATTCTATTCAAAAGAATATAAGTTCTTTTTCCAATGACTATTTATATGATCATTATCGAAAACAGTTAAAAAGTAGAAGCTGGAGCAATAGAATGAATGCCATGTTTCGGATAGAGGATTTCCAAATAACTAAGCTACAAGATGACTGTAAGAGGCTAATGGAAAAGAAAGTTTCTCAAGAAGAGCTTTTTCAGTTATTGAGAATTATGTCTCTATTTAATCCGGCGCTTTTTTTAGAAAAGGTACTCGATTCTTTTACCAGGCTTTCAGAATATGAGTATAAGAGACTATTATTATCCATTTCTCCTGAGCTCTTAAATATATTAGTAAAGCAATTCGATGAGTTGCCACCTACATTTCAGTATTCCCTGATAGATACAATGGGGGTAAAGAAAGAATTAGAGTTTTTACCGTATCTAGAGAAAAATCTAAAGAACTCTGACACAGAAGTTAGAGTAAGAACGCTAAAAGCTATTGTTGAAATAGGAGCGATTCAGAGTCTTTCCCCTTACTCGCAGTTTACCAAATCAGACGTATGGGAGGAAAGATTAATGGTGGCTAAACTACTATCTATCCTTCCTTTATCCCACACTGAAATTTTTTTAAAAGATCTCTTAGAAGATCCTGTTTTTTTAGTTCGAGCACAAGCAGCAAAATCCATTATGAAGGATAAACAAGGGAAACATTTTTTAGAGGAATATATAAAAACCTCCCAAGATCCATATGCAATAGATATGGCATATGAGGTCCTTCGGAAAGGACTTGTTTAATAAATGGATAAATTCATAGAAACCTGCATGCTTTTATTCGCAGCCATTATCTTTCTCTATATGATTGCAGTGATTTTCACGTATGGAACGATGCTTATCATGGCATTTCTACAGCTGAAGAAGCAGTCGAAGCTGGATAAGGAAGAATTAGACGATGACTATATAGATGCAATCTATTCGAAGCCGGTGTCTATCATTGTCCCGGCATACAATGAGGAGGCCGGAGTTATCGAAAGCATTCATTCCCTATTGAGCCTGCGCTACCCAGTTACAGAGCTTTTGGTAATTAACGATGGTTCTACAGATAACACCTCTTCATTGGTGATAGAACAATTCAAGATGAAAAAGGTGAATAAAGTCATTCGTGAGCAAATTCCTACAGAGCCTATTGAAGATATTTATATATCGGATATCCACCCAAATCTCCTTTTGGTAAATAAACAAAATGGGGGAAAGGCAGATGCGCTAAATGCAGGTATTAATGTGGCAAAGTATCCTTATTTCTGCTCAATAGACGGAGACTCCATTTTAGAAGAAACCTCTCTTTTAAGAGTGATGAAGCCAATTATTCTTTCCAATGGAAACGTGATTGCCGCAGGGGGAAATATTCGAATAGCCAATGGCTCAGATATACAGCTTGGCAGTATATTTAAAACAGGGCTCTCATCGAATTACTTAGTTGTCATGCAAGTAGTGGAATATTTAAGAGCATTTCTTATGGGACGTATTGCATTAAGTAAATTCAATTTGGTGCTAATTATTTCAGGGGCCTTTAGTGTGTTCTCTAAAAAATGGGTAGTGGATGCTGGAGGCTACACAAAGCATAATATCGGGGAAGATATGGAGCTAGTAGTAAAGCTTCATAAACTGCTTAAGGAAAAGAGATCGAAAAACCGAATAGAGTTTGTACCAGATCCAGTCTGCTGGACAGAGGCTCCGCAGGATTTAAGTACGCTCAGAAAGCAGAGAAGAAGGTGGCATCAAGGACTTATTACAAGTCTATGGAAGTATCGAAAGATGACACTGAATCCTAAGTATGGAGGAATTGGGATGGTCTCTTTTCCTTACTTTTGGCTGGTAGAATGCTTTGGCCCCGTTATAGAGCTATTAGGGTATATGTATATTATTGTCGCATTTTTTATGGGCAGCGTTTATTTTGAGCTAGCCATTCTGTTAACTCTTTTATTTGTCATATACGGTGCTATATTTTCTGCCATGGCAATTTTGTTGGAAGCATGGAGTACAAGAACATTTCCGAGAATTCGAGATGTTATACGGCTAATCATTCTAGCATTAACCGAAATTTTTTGGTACAAGCCGTTAACATTAATCTGGCGATGTGAAGGCTTCCTTCACTTCCTACTTGGAAAAAATGTATGGGGAACGATGCAAAGAAAAGGGCTTTCCCAGAAGGAGTTGCAGCGATGAAGAAGTTTTATCTTGTAGGAGTTGTTCTTGTTCTCCTGCTAATTGCCCCTGTATTGCTTTGGTTTCTAGACCAAGGGAAGGATTTAAAGGTAGCAATTATTGATAAGACGGTACCAGATGAGAGCTACCGGGAGCATTTAGGTATTACTTGGCTATTAAATCATTTGAGGTATACAAACAATGGCGAGGAATATAAAGCTTCTACCGATTATTATGGCTACCATCCAGACAGGGAGCAAAGAGAGCTTCCTACAGATTATTCTGGCTATGATGTAATCTATCTAGCAGATACGTACGGTGTTTACGGGGAACAATCTCAAAAAGTGGCTGGTGGCTTGGAGACAAAAGAATGGAACCATATTGTTTCACGTTTAAGTGATCAAGCACCTAGCATCCTAGTTGCAGAATTCAATACCTTTGCTTCTCCTACTAACAGTCAAGTGAGAAAGCAAGTAGAGGACTATTTGGGTCTTACTTGGACTGGCTGGACTGGACGGTATTTTGAGGAGCTAGATCCTAAAGAAAATGAAGAGTTTCCGGATTGGATGCTTGAAGGATATGAGGGAAGCTGGGATTTTAGTGGAGAAGGGTTTGTCTTAGTGCAGAATGAATCCAATCGTATCGTCGTACTAGAGGAAAAACATCTGAAAGATAACGGAATACGTCTATCCTTTACAAAAGAAGGTAAGGATCGTTTTGGGTTAGAAGAAAGCCCTGACTATAAATATTGGTTTGATATTGTATTGCCTGAAGGAGGTACCGAAATACTAGCTACCTACGATTGGAGTCTTACAGAACAAGGCAAGCAGTTGCTATACGACGAAGGTATCCCATTGGAGTTTGCTGCTGTTTTTGAAAGAGCACATGCAACATCGATCAGCTATTACTTTGCAGGAGATTTTAATGATGTTGCAAGTGTCCCTGAGTTTTATCAGGTGAAAGGACTGGCAAGTCTATATAGGCTGCTGGAGAGATATTCAGATAATGCCTTTTACTGGTCAACCTATGTCCCAATGATGAAGGTGATATTAGATGGGCTTCCAAAGGCAGAGGAGAGTAAGATGAGCCAGGAACTACAGTACAATGCAAGAATAAAGGAAAATTCCTTTGAAATATGGGAGAAAGGAGAATGGAAGCCTATCACTGTCAAAGGGGTAAACCTAGGAATGGGGAAACCCAGTTATTTTCCTGGAGAAGCTGCTATCACAGAAGAGGAGTATTATCGCTGGTTTACATATATCGGGGAAATGAATGCGAATATGATCAGGGTATATACATTGCACCCACCAGGCTTTTATAAAGCATTAAAGCAGTATAATGAGGAGCATGACAATAAAATATATGTTTTGCATGGAGTTTGGATGAATGAAGAGAAGCTAGTAGAGAGTTTAGACGCATTTGAAAAAGAAAACCTACAGGATTTTCAAAAGGAAATGAAGACAATTGTTGATGTGATTCATGGAAACAAGACAGTCCAAGCGAACCCGGGACATGCCTCTGGAGTTTATAATGCAGATATATCGCCATACGTGGTAGGCTGGGTTTTAGGAATTGAATGGTATCCAGAAATGGTGTTACAAACAAATAAGAAGTATCCCGAACTAGGTGATTATACTGGTGAATATTTTGAGACAAAAGATGCACAGGCATTTGAGCACTGGTTAGCTCAGCAAATGGATTATATAACGAAGTATGAAAAGGATAAATATAACTGGATTAGACCAATGAGCTTTACAAATTGGGTGACAACAGATTTATTGGATCATCCAGCTGAACCTGCTGAGCAAGAGGACTTAGTAAGTGTTGATCCAAATGTCATTTATACGAAAAACGAAATGACGATACCCGAGCAATTCGCTTCTTATCACGTCTACCCGTACTATCCTGACTTCTTTAACTATGAGGAAGCGTATCAGACCTTTAAGGATCATCGTGGTGAAAATAACAGCTATGCAGCGTATTTGCAAGAGCTTCACGCAGCTCACCGCCTACCGATCCTCATAGCGGAATTTGGAGTGCCGGCATCTAGGGGTCTTACGCATCGGAATCCTTTTGGCTGGAACCAAGGCTTTCTATCTGAAAAAGAGCAAGGACAGATTGTTTCTCGTCTATTTGAAGACATACTGGCAGAGAACTTATTGGGTGGTCTAATCTTCACCTGGCAGGATGAGTGGTTTAAGAGAACATGGAATACGGTGGATTATGATAACCCCGATAGACGTCCTTACTGGTCTAATGCGCAAACCAATGAACAGCAGTTTGGTCTACTGAGCTTTGATCGTCACAAGGTCCAGGTAGACGGAAGTCTAGAGGATTGGAGTGTGGAGTCGATATATCAAGGTGGCTCTGCTCTAAATGGGCTGTATGTGGACCATGATGAAAGGTATCTCTATATACGCTTGGACTATGATGTAGACCAAGCAGGGTATCCGATGTTTCTGTTAGACGTGGTTCCTGATCAAGGAAATGAGACGATTAGTGACATAAAAGGACTAACACTATCCAATGGGCTAGAATTCATTGTTCCAATTAATGGAGAAGACTCAAGAGTGCTTGTTGATCGCTACTATGACTTCTTTACGTACCAATATGGGCATCAGCTTAATATGCTGAAACCGAAGCCAAAGACCCCTACGAACAACAGTGGGGAATTCACGCAAGAACGATATGCTTTAAATAAGGAACTGTATTTACCTCAGCAAAAACAAACCTTGCCATTTGAGGCATATGAGGCAGGTAAACTAAAAGAGGGCAATGGGAATCCTGCTCACGAGGATTACGATTCTCTTGCAGATTATTATATTGGAGAAAATGGTATTGAATTACGTCTTCCGTGGCTCTTGATACGAGCAAAGGATCCTAGTCAAAAAGAGTTTACAGGAGATCTATATAGAGATGGGATAGAAGCCAGCAAGTTTGTGGAAGAGATTTTTATAGGTGCCCTGTTTGTGAATGAAAGGGGAGAGGTGGTAGATTCCTATCCAAGCATGGAAGAGAATATTCTCCCTCCAATGAAGTCTTATACTTGGGATAACTGGGATACTCCCCAATCAACAGAGCGCTTAAAGCAGTCCTATTATATAGTGAAGAAGCTGTTTGAAAAGTATTAGAATTTATAAAAGCAGGAGTGATTTTTTTAAAAAAACTCTCCTGCTTTTTGTATGTATTTCTATTTATTCTCCAACAAAAAATAGCTTCCGTAATATTTCTCGTTGTGGAACCTTTAAATCCTCTAATCTCTGTAGGAAAGCTGCTTTATCATAAATCGCATGATGAATCTCCGGAATCGGGTGATTCTGGCTAAAGTCAATCACGGCAAATGGTGCTCTATTATCCTTTGATACACCTAATGCCCCAGGATTCAGATAAGTTTTTCCTCTATGAATAAAGAAGTGCTCAGGATGATGATGTCCAAAGCAAATAATATCTGCCGGATAATCTCCGAACAATTTTTCCATATTCTCTAGCGTGGCTTCCTGAATAGAGAAAAAAGGTTCATCTTTAATATGGGCTGAGCGTTTATCCTCTTCTATATGGTAGTGAATACCGATGATACGGGTAGAGCCAATTGTTCTTTGAATAACTCTTGGCAATGCTTGAAGTCGTGTTTGGTTTTCTTCGGTAAGCTGGTTCGCAATCCATTTATGGTGTTCTCTTGTATGCCGATAGCTTTCTGGATGACCCTCCTTAGAAAGAAGAGATAAGATTGCTTCATCGTGATTGCCGGTTATTATTTTTACATCTTTTCTTGAGAAAAGGGTATTTAACACTTCGTTCGTGTCGGGTCCCATAGCAATCATATCTCCAAGAACCCAAATTTCTTGTACGTTTTTCATTTGATCAATTTTCTTTAATACTGCTTCTAGGGCTAGCTGGTTCCCATGTATATCAGTAAGAATGGCGATTTTCAATCGTATTCACCTCTATATATGATTAGATTATTTGTTTTCCGAATTTATAGCTGTTTTTCTTCGATGGATCAACCGTTTATATAGATAGTAGCCTATTACCGATAAAAAAATGATTCCTAAAATGACATACTCATCTAGCTCAGAAGATAATATTCCAGCTGGAATGAGCGCTAAAATAAAGAAGTAAATAAAATTTCCTACTATAGTAGCCAGTGTAAAGGGAGCTATTTTCATTGTGCTAAGACCGGCGAGTATATTGACAAGGCTAGTAGGAACGAAAGGAAAGAGTCTAGCTTGAAATACATAGGCAAAGCCATTTGCATCTACCTTTTTTATTAGCTCTTCGTTTACTCTTTTAAGGAAAATTTGCTGAAAAATGTAGCGGACATTATAAAAGACAATAACGGATGCAATAATACTAGTAAACCAGCTCCATAAAAAGCCGTTCACAAAGCCGAAAAGTGCAATGTTTATAGTGATAACTAAAATCAATGGAAATACAGTGAAGGAATTCTGGATAATCATTACTAATGCCATAAAGAATAATGCATATCCAACATTTCGATCTAAATAATTCTCTGCTGCTTCTACATCTCCACTCCAAAGTATTTTTATGAGCTCTTGATTAGTCAAAGCAAACAGCGAGACTAAAATTACTCCTATTAAGATAATCCATCGTTTTCTCATGCGTCACCTATTTTCCTTTGCTTTCATGCTCGTGGGGATATTACCACTATCGTAGCACTCTTTGTAGATTTGTAAAAATTTGTGTGTTTTACACGATAGACCACATCATTCATCTTATTATTTTATGTTTCGTCGGTTATTCAAATGATATGAAAAGGAGAGGCAGCTCACAATCATGAAGCCTCTCCTTTTTATTAATATGCCCTAGGAGCTGACAATCTAGCCCGTAGTGCATACTTTCCAATTAAAAGAGTAGTGAATAGCATGCATATCGCACCAATCATAACAGCAGTTCTAATAGAAAAATAATGAGCAAAGGTGCTTAATAAAACGATAGCAAGAATTTGAATGATACTAGATATTCCATTATATAGGTTTGTAATCCTTCCTAGCATTTCCTCTGGTATTTTATCTTGTATAAAGGTTAAAAAACCAGTGCTTGCAAGTGAGAGAAAAAAGGAAAGGGTGAAAAAACCGATGCTAGCTGCAAAATAGGTGGTGGAAAAGCTATAAATTAAGTATCCAATCGAGATAAAAAAGGTGCCAAAGACCATAAGTTGATTAGCGTTAAGTCGGTGAACAATTAGATTTAAGCTTATTGCACCGAGAAGATACCCCACTCCCGCTATGCTTACCAAAGTACCATAAGAGGCATCCGATAAGTACAAAACTTCCTTAGCAAAGGCCACCTCTAAGGAATCGATTGCTGCAGTAAGAAGCATAACCCCTTGAAAAGCCATGTAAATGAATAAAAAGGGAAGAGCTTTTAAACTGAATCTCCAAATTATTCTCCAATCCTCCACAAGACTTCCTATAGATAGCTGCGCTAGAGAAGAAGTTTCATTTCCACGTAAATTGGGCAAGGGTATAAGAAGTGCCCCACTTACCAGAAAAATAATGACATTCACAAGGAGAGACATTTCGAGTGATAGAGAAAGAAATAACAAACCGGCTACTAACGGTCCAGTTACAAACGCACCGGATTGAACAAAGCTTAGAAGTGCATTGAATCTCATTCGTTTTTCTACACTAATCAGCTTTGTCATATAAGTAAAAGCTGAGGTATCAAAAACGGCAGAAGCAATTTGTATAAATAGGACAATCAAATAGACAGTGATGAGTGAGTCTACCAACAAAAGAAAGCATACAAGGATTGCTCTAACAACCTCTAAAGTAATCATTAAATATTTTATAGAAATTCGATCAATTATAGAGCCAGCCCAAAGACTAGTAAGCATACTAGCAAAAGGCTTAATCATGTACAAGCCAGCAACTGCAAGTATAGAACCCGTTCTCTCTAATATAAGTAAATTTAATGCGAGTAAGTAAATCCAGCCTCCAATGTTTGCTATACCAACTGAGGTAAGATATATTGCAGGCTTTTTCCAAGATGTACTATTCAACATGGCAATCCCTCCGACATGATTATTAAGTAAAAATAAAAAATCCCACCCCCAAGACTATTGTCTTGGGGACGAGATTAACATGTCGTGGTGCCACCCCAGTTTGTGCTGCTGTCGCCAGCAACACCTTTTCGAGTACAAAGATACTCTAGCTCTATAACAGGAGCTCCTGGCACATAATCATAAGAATTAATCCTATGTGCAGCTCAGAGACTTGCTTCGGCAAACGTTTCCTTGTTCCTTTTCAGCTACCGGAACTCTCTTGGAAGGATTGGAGTGCTTACTCTTCTCATCATCGCTTTTCATTTTACCTATCTTACCAATTTGAATCAAAATTGCCAATACTTTTTTGGTTGGCCGGGAAAAACCTTTTTGAGGGATTATGTGCTTTTGTATTTATTGTTTTACATTGATTTTTAGTAAGTAACTCTAGTGATATGAGTAAAATCGGCCACTCTTGTAAGAACTGGGTGCTGGCTTACCATGAGGATGGAAAACTAGATCGTCACGTCGTATGACAACATTTTCCTGATCAACATCCTGTTGGCCGATACAGCGAAGAAACTAGATTCTCAAAATTAGGCACATATGATTCTAATCATATGTAAAAAAGCTTCTCATTTATTGTTCCAGTCTCTGCTTCTGCAGATTAGATTAATAAGAGGAATAAAAAGCCATCATTATCTCAACCTATTGAAAAAGGAGTGAAAAACATGAAGCATGTAATAGATGCAGTCCAACAATATGCATACCCTTTGCGGAACAGCGAGGATTTAACTCCCCTTTTAGACGCAATTGGAGATGCCCATATAGTACTGCTTGGTGAGGCAAGTCATGGCACCTCAGAGTTTTATACCACAAGAGCAGAGCTTTCTAAACGGTTAATTGAGGAAAAGGGATTTCACTTAATTGCCGTTGAAGGAGATTGGCCAGCCAGTCAACGTGTGAATAAATTCATAAAAGGCTATGACAACGATTCAAAGTCAGCCAAACAGGTACTACAGGCTTTTGAGAGATGGCCCGCTTGGATGTGGGCAAATGAAGAAATCGAACAACTGGTAGATTGGCTTCAGCAGTTCAATCAAAAAAATAAACATAAAAAAGTGGGCTTCTATGGAATCGATGTATATAGTCTTTGGGAGTCACTAGAGGAAGTCATAAGCTTTCTTAGAAGAACTGACCCAAGTGGGATAGAGCTAGAATATGCAAAAAGAGCGCTTTCCTGTTTCGAACCATTCAATCGCCATCCTGAGACATACGCCTTTTCTTCTTTAAATATTACGGAAGCATGTGTAGATGAAGTAGTCAAGCTTCTTAAGACTATACGGGCACATGAGGACAATTTTACTGCTGAAGAGGAAGCTGACTTGAATGTGAAAATAAATGCGTTGGTTGCTCGTAATGCAGAAGAGTATTATCGGAAGATGGTTTCAAGCGATGAGCATTCTTGGAATATTCGAGATGAGCACATGGTAGAAATGATTAACGAAGTAATGGATTATCACGGGAAAGATGCAAAAATCATCGTTTGGGAGCATAACTCTCATATTGGAGATGCATCTGCAACGGATATGGGACCAGCAGGCATGATAAATGTTGGCCAAATCCTTCGCCAACAGAACAGAAAAGAGGATGTCTTTGCAATAGGCTTTGGAACATATGAAGGGACAGTTATCGCGTCAGAAGAATGGGGTGCTCCTTATAAGACAATGACTGTACCACCTGCCAAGGAGAATTCCTGGGAGGATATCCTTCATCGAGCTGGGTCTGCGGATAAACTGTTAATATTTCATCCGGACAATCATCTTATTTTTAATGATTGGATTGGCCACCGAGCAATCGGTGTCGTATATCGTCCGGATGTAGAAGCCTTTAGAAATTACGTTCCATCTAAAATTAGTGATAGGTACGATTCATTTATATATTTAGACACGACAAAAGCTCTTTCTCCTTTAAAAGCTTTGTAATTAGTGCCTCCTGATAGGAAAATAGAACGGTTTCTGTCAATATTTCTGTTTCGATTATTTTTTCTGATATTTTACATGTTAAACTAACGGAAAGAAAAAATTTCCATCAGGAGGTATGAAAAGTGAAAAATTGGAGAAAGGCAATAGTAAGCTTGATAGCTGTATTTATGGTTAGTAGTTCCATATTTATTCCAACTCAGGAGCCCGTGGAGGCAGCGTCCTCCTATACCAGTCTGAAACGCCAGATTGATATTGTCCTATCTGACAGCAGAATGAAAAATGCTACTTCCAGTATTACTATTCGAAAAGCGTCAGATGGAAAAGTAATTTATAAATATTATGCTGACAGAGGAGTCACGCCGGCATCGACCATGAAGTTGCTTACCGGTGCAGCGGCGCTAGAGACATTAGGAGAGAATTACCGTTTCTCCACTACAGTTTCCACAGATGGGAAAATTGAAAAAGGGGTATTAAAAGGAAATTTATACGTGAAGGGTCATGGAGATCCTACCTTATTAAAAAGTAGCTTTGATAGTTTTGCTACAGCTCTCAGCAACAGAGGGATAAAAAAGATAAGTGGTAATCTCTATGGAGATGATACTTGGTATGATAATGTTCGGTTATCTGCAGGAATTTTACCAGAGGACGAGCCTTATTATTACGCTGCCCCAATTTCCGCTCTGACTGTTTCTCCAAATGCTGACTATGATGCTGGATCAGTGATAGTAGAAGCGAAGCCTTCTTCAAATGGCAAGCCCACGCAAGTAAAACTAACACCAAAAACAGGGGTGTTAAAGGTAAAAAATCTATCTAAAACAGTCCCAAGAGGCAGTAAAAACACACTGAAGATAACCAGGAAGGTTGGAACCAATCAAGTTATTATTACTGGAAACGCACCAATCGGAACAGCTGGAAAAAAAGAATGGATATCTGTCACGGATCCTACTATGTATGCTTTAGATATTTTTAAGCGTGCGTTAACGGACAAGGGGATAAAATTTGTTACATATCCGATTATTAGTCCTGGGAAGGCTCCGAAGAATGTAAAGGTGCTTGCTTCACGTCGGTCTATGCCTTTAAAGAACTTAATGATTCCATATATGAAGCTAAGTAATAATACACATGCAGAAGTGCTTGCTAAGGAAATGGGAAGAGTAAAGTATGGGAAGGGTAGCTGGGGTAGTGGTTTAAGAGTTATGAGGGAATATATCGATTCTATTGGTTTGGATAGTAAAAAGTGGAGCTTTGAAGATGCTTCTGGATTGTCATACTCTAATAAGCTTACTTCCAATGAATTATCCGAGTTTCTTTATTTAATTCAAAAGGAGCCGTGGTATAAAACTTATTACAAGAGTCTACCGATATCAGGAAACTCAAACAGATTAGCTGGCGGAACGCTTCGCTATCGCTTAAACGCAGCCCCAGCGGCAGGAAATGTATTTGCAAAGACAGGCAGTCTGAAAAATACAAAGGCTCTTTCTGGCTATGCCCAAACAAAAGATGGAGAAGTTCTAATCTTTACAATTCTTACGCAAGATAATAAGGCTACTACCATTCCTTCCATTGATAGGATAGTGACAGCAATTACAAACCATAGATAAAAAAATACAACGGACTGGATTACGACAATTTCCAGTCCGTTGTTTATTGTTCGGAGAATTCACTCATAATGGTGTGTTATTTTTCCTCTAAAGGATTTTGGTTGAACGATTGTATTTCTACTAGCTCTGAAACCGTAACGAAACGGTATCCTTGTGCTTTTAATTCAATTAAGATTTCTTTCAGCGCCTTGACCGTTTGTGTTCTATTTCCTCCTGCATCATGGAATAACACAATATCTCCAGGTGAGGCACCCTTCAGAACCTTATTTACAATCTTTTTCACTCCAGGAGTTTTCCAATCCTCTGTATCTAAATGCCAAGACCACAAAACTACTCGATAGCCTTCTTCAATGGCGGTATTAATGATTTGGTCATTGTAAGCTCCAGCAACAGGTCTATAAAAAACAGGATACGTTCCTGTTATACCCTGGATAATATCATTCGTTTTCTTTAGTTCTTCTCGAAGCTCTGATGGAGTTACATGTAAAGGGTGAGAATAGGTGTGATTTGCTATTTCATGCCCTTCCTCTCCCATTCGTAAAATGAGATCCGGGTACTTCTCTGCACTTTCTCCGATAACAAAGAAAGTTGCCTTTGCCTCGTACCTCTCTAATAAGTCTAATACCTGGGGAGTATACTTTTCATGGGGGCCATCATCGAATGTGAGCGCAATGACTTTTTCTTCCGTGTTAATCTCCCACATTACATACCCATGTTCCTCGTAATATGGACGGCCTTTATCTGTGGCAAAAGCTGTGTAAGCAACAAATAAAAGCGATACAAAGAAGACAGCTATCTTGAAGAACGTGGATAACTTCAAGTCTGTTACCTCCTACCTAAGCGGAAATTTTCCGCACATCTTTCTTGTATTGTTTACACCTAGGTTAGAATTATGCAATGGAATAAAGGTTTTTGGTTTCACACTCCTAAGAAATATAAAAGCATAGGAATGGATAGAATACTTATAATAGTTGTAACAAAAGTAGTGAAGGACACAAGATCTGGTTCTGTCCCAAATTGAAGAGAAAGCATCGTTGTATTGGCTGCGCTTGGCATGGAAGCCTGTATGATAAAAACTGTTTTCACTAAATCCGAGACTGGCATGAAATACATAATTACGCCGGCTAATAGTGGTGAAGCAGCCATTCTGATCAGTGTGGCAGCTGTGACAAAACGATAATCCACTTTTTTTCTAGATATAACAGCTAGCTGCATTCCAAGTACAAGCATAACCGTTGGAATAGAAGCATCAGCAGCTAAGCTAATTCCTTCCATAATAGGTTTAGGTAGTGCTACAGAAAAAAGCTGTAGGCAAATACCAAAAAGTGCTGCATAAAGTAAGGGCATTCTTAAAACCCTATGTAATGCTTCCTTTGAACCAGTAGTGTTCTCTCCACCTAAAGAGGCAAAAAAGATTCCTACTGTATTCATCATTAGTCCATGTATAACCATAATAATGACAGCATAATCAAACCCGGCAGCTCCTAATGCAAACAATACAACCGGAGCTCCGTAATTACCACTATTCGGAAACACGCTAGATAGTACTAAGGCCGAAAATTGTGTTCGATTACTAGCCATCGCTTTGCTAATAGACCAAACAACTAGAAGAAGAAGGATTGTTAGAAGTACACAGGATAGGAATATGTATAAATAATCTAAGTCTAACTCGTTTGTATAGAACGTCCGAAATGCAAGAAAAGGGGACATTAAATAAAGGGCAGCGGTAGAGATAGATTTAATATCAAAGCCGATTATTTTTTGTCCAACAAAACCTATGAAGAAGATAATAAACACGGGTAAAATAATCAAAAACATATCCATAGAAAGCACCTCCAACAACAAGTAATGTTTCGATATTCGTAATACATTGATCACCTAAAACTATAACACAACGAGAACTTTTTACTGAAATAATTTTTAAAAAAGGAAAATTTGGGTAAATAATGAATGGTGTAGAATTATGGGAGGTGGAAGAGGATGAAACTAAAAATAGCAATTGTAACAGGAAGTGTACGAAAGGGTAGGAATGCTGAGGCGGTAGCAAAATGGATGTTTGATTTTGCGAGGAAGAGAAATGATGCTGAATATGAGCTGGTGGATTTGTTAGATTATAAGCTTCCTTTATTAGGGATGGAGGTACCACCAGAACAAGAGGAAAAGGCAAACATAGCAATCAAAACCTGGTCAGATAAGATGGCTTCCTTTGATGGCTACATTTTTATCACCCCAGAATACAACCATGCAGTGGGTGGAGCATTAAAAAATGCATTGGATTATCTAAATATTGAGCTAAACAATAAAGCAGCTGGTTTAGTGGGATATGGAAGCTTAGGTGGCGTTAGAGCACATGAAAACATGCGTTTAATACTAGGAGAATTACAAGTGGCAGATGTAAGGACAGCGGTAACCTTCTCGCTTATGACTGACTTTGAAAATATGATTGTTTTTAAACCAGCAAGCTATCATGACGGAAACGCTAATACGATGCTAGACCAACTGCTTGCATGGAGTAAGGCGTTGAAAACTATTAGAAGCTGATTTTGGAGTAGACTTACGGATAACTAGTTTTACAAAAGAAAAAATGTGAAAGCGAGCATGCTTTCACATTTTTGCTGTAAACTTACTCGTCCTATTGGGACGGTAAGAGCCTTTACTTTTCTCCTAAATGAGTCCATTTTGTTGGGCTACCGAACTTAGGGCAGTTAGGGAATGTTTCACCGGCTTCTAACGTTTTTTCATCCCCGTCTTCATCTACATAACGACCAGATTCTTTTACTTCCTCACCTGATTCATGAAAATGACCCTCGACATGTCTCCAGAAGGTGATTACTTCCGTATCAGGACAGGAAGGGAACTTGTCTCGCTCGTAAAGCATCCTCTTATGTCCGGAGTCACACATGTACTCTCCTGTTTCTGCTACAACATCATCCGTTGTGTACGCATAAGAATTATAATGCTCGTTCATAGGCATAGTAGTTTACCTCCTTAAAAAGAAGTGATATAAGTATTTACCCCATCCTTTAACATGCAAACGTCCGATGTAGCAGAGAACGCCGTTTTCCAGAACTAAAAAGCACTTATAATTCTCATCAAACGATTGAATCATAAGTGCTCCTCATTAGATTTATTCCATCTCCTAGGTTAGAAGAAAAAATAATAAATCAGTACGATAATTCCTAGAAAAATAGAAAGCCATCCTACCACTAGTTGCTTAAAATGGTATGCTGCAACAAAGCCTAAAACGATAGCTGCAATTCCAAACCATAAAGGATAGAAAAAGAATCCGACGATAGCTAAAATAATCCCAAGAATACCTACCCAAAGTCCAGCATTATTAGTCATGGAAATCCCTCCTTTTATAAAGTACAGAACATATAAAATCGTTCTTAAGGTAAGTATATGAAACGGGCTAGTACAGACTATAAGCAATATGCATAGTATTTCAGCGAATTCTCATTTTTTGTTGTTTTTCATAAGAAATAGTTGTTTTTGGTCTAGCTGAAGCTTTCCCTGGGTATGACATAGGAAAAACAGGAAGATTACAAATGAAAAAAGGTTTCCCCTAAGTAAAACTTAAGGGAAACCCTGGATCATTATATAGCTGTGGAGGACATTGTTCCGCCTATGGTTCAATTATTCAACAACTATCGTTGCTTTGTAAGGAGTATCTTCACTAGATGTACCTAGGTATACAGTGTAATCACCAGGTCTCACCACGAAGTCGCGTTTATAGTAATCCCAAACACCCATTGGATGATTCGTAGCTGTTGGGTCAATTGTGATTGTAATCTCGCGTGACTCGTTAGGCTCAAGGTGCACTTTTTGGAACCCGACAAGACGCTTAGGTGGTTGTCCTTCAACAGGAATTCCTAGATATACCTGTACCACCTCTGCACCAGCCACTTTTCCTGTATTAGTTACAGTTACATTTACATGGATTGGAGATTTACCGTCTGTTTGTGTTGGTGTAACTGAGAATCCAGAAAGCTCAAAGGATGTGTAAGATAGACCATATCCAAACGGGAATAATGGTTTAATGCCTTGAGATTGGAACCAGCGGTAACCCATGTTAAGACCCTCTGAATATCGAATTACAGGGAAGCCATTGCCTTCGTCTGTACCTGGATAACGTTCACGGTTATTTGCATATAAAAGATCTCCCTCAGATGCTGCGTAGGTAGTTGGCACCTTACCAGATGGATTCACAACTCCAAAGAGTAAGTCGGCAACAACGTGGCCATCTTCCGTGCCTTGGTTCCATGCTTCAAGAACAGCTTTAGCTTTAGAAATCCATGGCATCATAACCGGGCTGCTGTCTTTCATGACAACAACTGTTTGTGGATTAATATCCAATAGTTCATCTACCATGCGATTTTGATCATTCAACATGTTCGGGCTTGGCAAATCAAAGCCTTCAGAGGCAACTAATCCAGCCATTAGGATAACCAAGTCCGCTTTAGAAGCAGCTTCTTTTGCTTCTTCCAAGTTAGAAAGATCTTGAGCAACAGTCACCTTGCTGACTGACGCACTCGAACCAAGACCTTTTAATACGTCCTGCATACCTTCTACTGGTGGTACCGTGTAGAGTGGAACAACCTTGGATGAACCTCCACCGCCATTGCATGCGTCGTCTACAAACTCTGATTGACCAATGATTACAATAGAGCTATAAGCTTTCGGGTCAAGTGGAAGCATCTCTCCATCATTCTTAAGGAGAACTGCAGCCTGTGAGCCGATTTTGCGAGAGATAGCACCATGAGCTTTAGCGTCAATTACACCAGGATTGTATGGACGTTCAAATTGACCGAAACGGAACATTTGCGTGTAACGACGTACCAATGCGCGGTTAACTGTTTCAATTTCAAGGCTAGTGTCTTGAAGTGCATTCTTGACATTCGTTTCGTTTAACCATTTAGCGTCTGGCATTTCGTGATCCATTCCTGCGTTCAATGAAGCAGCAGCTGAACGACATGACCAAAAATCAGATTGTACATAACCTTCGAAGCCCCATTCGTCACGAAGAATATCATTCAGAATATAGCGGTTTTCGGTTGCATATACACCACGGACACGGTTGTAAGCACTCATAATTGCTGCAATATCCCCGTCTTTTACTAACATTTCGAATGGAAGCAGGTATAACTCGCGTAGAACGTGCTCATCTACTTCCACATTTGTACGGAAACGCTCGTACTCTTGGTCATTCACTACATAATGCTTACCCATAGCAATAACATCGTGGTCTTGAATTGCCTTTGTTACCTCGACTCCCATCACACCAGAAAGGTATGGATCCTCTGAGAAGTATTCAAAGTTACGTCCTGCAATTGGTGTTCTGTGCAGACAAACCCCTGGTCCTTCTAGAACATGCTGACCTAAAGTAGCTGTCTCAGAGCCAATGATATTCCCGTATTCACGTGCTAGCTCTGGATCAAAGCCAGCAGCAAGACCAATTGTCATTGGTAGCGCAGTTGCAGGAGGACTTGGATGTCCATCTCCCATGCCTACTCCAACTGGACCGTTGGTAATACGGAAACGAGGGATTCCTAACTCCTCTATACCTTTTACATGGCGTTGTACTTGGAGCTGTGCCATGAGCTTATCTTGTTCCTCAGGTGTCATAGCATTCATTTCATCCATTGAAGGCATGTCATAGATGTTGATTGTCGCCATGGAACCGTGGAGTTGAGCGATTTTTTGTTCTAATGTCATAGCGGCTACAAGTTTTTCGGCACGCTCTCGTGGGGACAACGATTTGTCCATCCATGGAAATTGTTCCATATTCGTGTTTTGTTGATTGGTCATGTTGAACTCTCCTTGCGCAATATTTTTACAATTGTTGTTTCCTTTTAAATCTAAAGCGCTTACAAATATCCAAACGTTGATCATATCATTTGGTTGTGAATCATTTTTAAAATAATATTATTTTTCTCAACCATTTTCTCGTACTATTTTTCGGGGAATAGCACAAATTTGACTAGTTCCTTACGAGGCGTACTAAGTTAAATCGATTGAAATGGAGTTATTAGGTAAGGGGAGTATGCCTTCCGTATCTTCACTCCTGAAGGGGGTAAGGAATAAATTTTCATCAGTGAACATACTTTTTACCTGCACCCTTTATTTTGTCCACTAAATTAGAAAAGTAACCAGTTATTCTTGGTAATCCCCTATTTTAAAGTAATTAATTTGTTGCATTAACATTTAATAAACTTCTACTGCCTATCGGCTCTTCTAAGCTCATGACCTGTTCCATCATTATTCCCACTTTCCCTCATGGTAAGTATTTGGATTTTTCCTATTTTTTAGTTTTTAGGGAGGTTTTTTAAAATTTTTATCGAATGTAGTAACTATGCAAACGTTTTCATTTTTTTGAAAGAGAGGTAAATAGAATGAAGTTAACGAATTTTATTAATGGGAAATGGCAGGATGAAAGTAATGCCGGCTATACTGCCGTACTTAATCCTGCGAATGGGGAACAGCTTGCAGAGGTAAGGTTGTCCACGAGAGAAGATGTTAATCTAGCAGTTGAGGCGGCGGTTAAAGCTCAAAAGCATTGGGCATTGGTACCGGCACCTAAGCGTGCAGATTATTTATATGAGATAGGTCGAATTATGAAAGAGAGAAAAGAGCATCTGGCTCAGGTGCTTACTAAGGAAATGGGGAAGGTAATAGAGGAAGGCCGTGGGGAAGTCCAAGAAGGGATAGATATGGCATTCTATATGGCGGGTGAAGGAAGAAGGTTGTTTGGAGAAACAACACCCTCAGAGCTAGCAGATAAGTTTGCTATGAGCGTGCGAGCACCTATTGGAGTAGTTGGTTTAATCACTCCTTGGAACTTCCCAGTAGCAATCGCTACGTGGAAATCCTTCCCTGCCATCGTTGCGGGAAATGCCTTCATTTGGAAGCCAGCGACCGAAACACCAATGATGGCTTATGAAATGGCGAAAATTTTCGAAGAAGTAGGATTGCCTCCTGGAGTTGCAAATGTGGTATTTGGCTCTGGTTCCGAGGTAGGTACCTCTTTAATTGAGCATCCAGACGTCAAGGTTATCTCGTTCACTGGCTCAACCGATACGGGAAGCAAGGTTGCTGAGCTGGGTGGTAAGCATTTAAAGAAGGTTTCCTTAGAGATGGGCGGAAAAAATGCTGTAATTGTGATGGACGATGCGGATTTAAACCTTGCGGTAGAAGGCATTCTTTGGAGTGCATTTGGGACAGCAGGGCAGAGATGTACGGCATGCAGTAGAGTCATCGTGCATAAGGATATTAAGAAGGACCTGGAAAATATGCTCCTTGAGCAAATGGAGAAACTAACCATTGGTGATGGTCTAGACGAATCCGTTAAAGTCGGACCTGTTATCAACAAAGCTGCACTTGAAAAAATCCATGGCTATGTGAAAATTGGTCAGGACGAAGGAGCTAAGCTTTTAACTGGAGGAAAAATGCTGGACGAAGGTGATCTAAGTAAAGGCAACTACTATGCTCCTACCTTGTTTACAGACGTAAAACCGACAATGAGAATTGCGCAGGAAGAGATATTTGGACCGGTTGTTTCCATCATAGAGGTAAGTTCACTTGAAGAAGCAATTGAAGTAAATAATGGGGTGAAGTTCGGTCTCTCTAGCTCTATCTTTAGTCGTGATGTTAATAAAATTTTTAAAGCACAAAGAGACTTGGATACAGGAATTGTCTATGTGAACGCAGGAACAACAGGCGCAGAAATTCATCTTCCTTTTGGTGGAACAAAAGGAACTGGGAATGGACATAGAGATTCTGGTGTAGCAGCTCTTGATGTTTACACGGAGTGGAAGAGTATCTACGTTGACTTTAGTGGCAAGCTGCAGCGTGCACAAATAGATACCGAATAAAAAAGGGGATGAGAGAATGAAGGTAGCGGTGTTAGGTGCTGGATTAATGGGAAAAGAGGCTGCTCGTGATCTTATCATGAGTCCAAATGTGGAAAAAGTATTTTTATGTGATTTAGATGTAGGCCAGGCAAGTTTATTTAAGGAAAAAATGCAAAATGCCAAAATTGAGGTATTAAGACTTGATGCAAATGATGAGGACAACCTTTTGGAAGTTATGAAGCAAGCAGATGTGGTAATCAATGCTTTATTCTATACCTTTAACGAAAAGGTGGCTAAGCTGGCAATTGAAGCTGGTGTTCATTCTGTTGATCTAGGTGGGCATATTGGAGGAGCAACGGATGTTGTTCTATCCTTACATGAAAAGGCTATAGAAAAAGGGGTTACACTTGTTCCGGATCTAGGGGTGGCTCCAGGAATGATCAATATCCTATCTGGCTACGGAGCTAGTAAATTAGACGAGGTAACAGATATTCATCTATATGTTGGGGGGATTCCGGTAGAACCTGAAGGCCTCTTTAATTACAATATCGTATTTTCGTTAGAAGGAGTATTTGATCACTACACAGATCCTTCGCATGTTATCAGAGATGGAAAGTTGCAAGAGATAGAGTCTTTGACAGAAATTGAGCCTATATACTTTGAGGAATATGGTGAGCTGGAGGCTTTTCATACTGCAGGGGGCACATCTACCTTACCTAAATCTTTCCCTGATGTAAAAACGATGGAGTACAAGACGATTCGTTATAAAGGGCACGCAGAGAAATTTAAACTATTGGTAGACTTGGGCTTAACGAATAAAGAGACATCGGTGAATGTTGGTGGAAATCAAGTAAGCGCTCGAGAAGTGCTAAAAGAGGTGCTCACACCTATGCTTCTCCTTGGTGACAAAGAGGACGCAGTGCTATTAAGGGTCATTGTAAAAGGAGTAAAAGACGGAGAAGATACAGTCTATTCCTATGAGATGGCTACTAAAAAGGATCCACTATCCGGTGAAACAGCAATGGCGAGAGCAACAGCAAACACTATCTCTGTTGTAGCTCAAATGATTGGGAACGGCGTCATTGCAAAGCACGGAGTATATGCACCGGAATTAATTGTCCCTGGCGACCTTTATATTAAAGAGATGGCTGCAAGAGGTGTAGAAATAAAAGAAACTGTTGCTAGAGGGGAAATAGTGGGACTTTGAATCTACGCTGATATGGAAGAAAAAATGAAGGGGGGGTGTCCCATAAGTAAAAAACTTATGGGACACCCCCTTCCTTCTTTGACAGATATCTGCTTGTACCATTGCTCCTGCGGTGGTCGCATCAAAATGCCACCATCCTCGTCGCAAAGGGGCCGTCTCAAAATGATTTTTCAGACGGCCCCTTTTTTGAGGGGAATGAATGATATTTAATTAGAAAAAGAATAAACCTAGGCTGATAATTAAGCCACTTAAAAGCAGTACAAAAACACAATAGCCCATGATGTCCTTTGCCTTTAGACCAGCTATTGCTAGTGCTGGCAACGCCCAGAATGGTTGAATCATATTGGTCCAAGCATCACCCCAAGCTATAGCCATAGCAGTCTTTGCGTAGTCTAAATTTAACGTAGTTGCAGCCTCTAGCATAATTGGAGCTTGCACGGTCCATTGTCCCCCGCCAGAAGGGATGAAAAAGTTTACAATTCCCGCTGCATAAAAGGTAAAGAGGTAAAACGTATGCTCATTCGAGATGCCTACAAAAGCATCAGAAACTACTTTTGCAAGTCCGGAAAATTGCATCATACCCATAATTCCTGCATAAAAAGGGAACTGAACAACAATGTCCCCTACAGTTTTGGCAGCATTTTTCACTGCATTTAAGAAACTTCTTGGTGTTCCGTGGAATAAAATCCCTAAAGTAATAAAAATTAAGTTTACAATATTTAAATTCAAATCAAATCCTTTTGTAAGGAAGTGATTAATTAAGTATACCAATCCCAATAGAGCAACTAGTATAGTAAGCACATAGCTGTTTTCGAGTCTTTGCGCAGGGGTTGGTTTTTCATTTGTTTTTCCCTCAACAACTTCTTCTTCCAATAGAGAAGGGTCTATCGCAAATGTATCTTCCTTGCTAGGCATCATCCATCTGTTCAGTAATGGAACGGATATAAATAGAACAATTACGATGACTAAGTTGTATGTAGAGAATAAAGTTTCTGTTGTTGGAATAACTCCCATTACACCTGCAAATGGATGTCCCTCTGTTGCGATAGATAATGGAATAGAGCCTGCTAATCCTCCATGCCAGATAATCATCCCTGAATAGGCGCTTGCAATAAGTAAGCGATAATCAACATTTTTAACCTTTGAAGCAATTTCCTTTGCAAATAACGCTCCTAACACTAAACCAAATCCCCAGTTGATCCAGCAGCCTATTAAGGAAACAACAGAAACTAATAGAATTGCAGAGCCAGGTGATTTGGCTGTACTAGCCATGGCACTTAGAACCTTTTTGAACACTGGACTGTTCGCTAGCACGTGTCCAGCTAGTAGAACAACAACCATTTGCATAGTGAAAGATAGCAATCCCCAAAAGCCATCTCCCCAGTAAGTTACCATTTCAAGCGGTTTCGTATCCGTTAAAAATATTCCGAGTATAAATACAAGTAGTGTCAATAGTGCTACAAAAATATACGGATCCGGTAAAAATTTCTCCATCACTTTGTTTGAAAAACGAGTAAGAAACTTCATTTTTCGCCCCCCTTATATTGATATACATCCCCTCCTATTCTATGATAATAGAATATTAGAAAATTCTCTATGGAATGGAAGTATTTATTTAAAATGTTAACTGGGCATTGAAACCTATTTGCGAAGTTAGCTGTCTAATGTTATAACAAGAGAGTCAGAGAAAGGAAGAAGATTATGAAAAAATGGATTATATCTCTTATTGCGCTATGTCTCGTTGGCTCCATTGGGATGTTTTATGTGACCAAGCAAAATGTAGATGCGGAAGGGATTGTATTATCAAAAAAAGTATTTAGTGCTACGTTTTCTGAGCCTGTTAGTGAACAGGATCTCCAAAATGGAAATGTGTATTTACAAGATATTAATGGAAAAAATATAGATGCTAACTTTGTACTTTCGAAAGACGGCAAGTCTTTGGAAATAGCTGATTTAGAGGACGATAACTATGTCCTGTTTGTAAAGAAAAAATATGGTATGGGGAAGAGTAGATACACGTTTACTGTGACAAATGAAATTCCGACCATTAATACCACAGACGAGTTAACAGCATACTTTGAAAAAGTAAGAAAAGCGAACGCTGAAAAAAATAGCCCTATGAAGGAAACGGAAGAGGGAACAGAATCTAGTGATGTTGGATTAGACTACTCTACAATTAATAATCTAGTAGAGGGTGTAGAAGCAGCGGATGTTGCGAAAACAGATGGTAAGCATATATACACATTAACTCAAGGGAAAGTGTCTATTGTAAACATTGAAAACCCTAACGATATGCAAAAGATTTCTAGCATCAGCTTTGATCAGGACTTCTATCCAAGTCAGCTTCTTTTAAGCGAAGATGTATTAATGGTCATTGGACAGAAAACATATTATCAAACTGTCCTTGTAGAAGATGAGAATGAGGAAGAAAAAGATGCGCCAGAGGAAGAAGAGCCTGAAACAATAGAAGTACCTTTAAAGCCAATGACGGCAGTTTACTTCTATGATATCTCTAATCCAAAATATCCTAGTCATAAAAGGGAAATGGCATCGGAAGGTAATTTAAATGAAGTTCGATTGAAAGATAAGACGCTCTATTTAGTAACTAATTCTACTCCTAGCTATTGGGATATGGAGGAAAAAGAAGATGTAGAGCTTCGTCCATATGTTTTTGATTCTAAAAGAGGAAAGAAAGCGAAGATTCTTGGATATGGCAGTATTGCAATCTTACCTAATTCTTTAGAAGGCAACTATACGATAATTTCTGGTTTAAATATAGAAGAGTTAGAAGAGAATAAAGTGAATATAAAAAGCTTCCTAGGCAGTAGCAATCAGCTCTATATGTCGAAAGAAAACCTTTATCTAACCACTCATCTAAACAAGTTTGAGAAGAGTAATGCTGGATTACTAGCTAGCACTCCGGAGGGTGTAGAAACAGAGGTTTATAAATTTGCACTAGATAAGGACTCAGTAGAGTTTAAAGGTTCTCACCGTTTGGAAGGTACTGTTTTGAATGAGTACGCTATGGATGAATATAATGGCTATTTCCGGACAGTGACTAGCAAAGGTGTTGAATTAGGGAATGAGGAGTCTTCAGCAGACAGCCTAGCAGAACAAGCCCCTGGAGAACATTTAGAGAATCGATTATACGTTCTTGATAAGGACATGAAGCCGATAAGCTCTTTAACAGGATTGGCAAATGGGAAGAAAATCAACTCTGCTAGATTTATGGGAGATAGAGCATATATGGTGACCTCTAAAGAAACGGATCCCCTATATGCTGTTGACTTGGCAAATCCAAATTCCATTCAAATGCTTGGGGAGCTTAACATCCCAGGTTTTAATAATTATCTTCATTCATTAGACAAGGATCATGTAATCGGATTTGGATATGAGACAAACGTGAGCTCTAAAGAAGGGGCAGAACAAACTATTCAGCTGGGAGAAATGAAAGTTTCGTTATATGATATTACAGACTTCACGAATCCAGTGGAAGTTGACTCAGTTATAATTGGTGGTCGAGGTACGTATTCGGCAGTTCACCATGATTACCAAGCACTTTTCCTAGATGAGGAAAAGCAACTATATGGTTTCCCTGTATCTATTTACAGCCAGACTCAGGGGAAAAACTATCACGATTTTCAACAAGAGGGTGCTATTCTGTTTGAAATAACTCCACAAAATGGTATTTCCCTAAAAGCAGAGCTATGGAACCAGTGGAAAGATTCGCAGAAACAGCCAAATTGGGATATGATGATTCAACGAGTATTGACTGTCGGGGATACTATTTTTACGGTTGGAGCAAATAAGATAAATAGCTACCGATACAATGATTTTGAAAAGATAAGTGACGTAACTTACTAAATATCTGTACTGCAATCTCCGGAAGTTAAGATTGGCTTAACAGGGGAGATTGCAGTTTTTTATTACAAGGATTTTGACTCTTTTAATTTCTCCGTTTTTAGGGATGTAAATGGTATAGTTAGATAAAACTATTGGTAATTAAGTGTGTGGCAAAGAGGAGGCAAGTACCTTGAATAAGGACTTTGATTTGACGGTTGAGTGCTGTTTGCTAGCAGGAAAGCTAATGATGGAAAGTGGCGCGGAGACCTATCGAGCTGAGGATACAATGGATCGGATGGCTCTTTCGCAAAATCTAACTGAATCTCATAGCTTTGTTACTCCAACAGGAATAATTTTTAGTGGAGATAACGAGGTGCCGTCTAGACTTGTGAGAGTTAATTCAAGGACAACAGATTTAGAAAAAATAGCCCTTGTAAATGCAGTATCTCGAAAACTTTCCTCCAAGGAGATAGATATCCAGGTAGCATATAAGGAATTAAAAAAAATAGAGCTAGAACATAAGATGTACCCATTTTGGATTCAAATAATTGGTGCATCCGTTGCTTCAGGTGCCTTTCTATGGCTTTTCGGTACAGATTTAATAGACGTGCCACATGCTATGGTAGCTGGAGGTGTGGGATATGCGGTCTCCACTTTATTGGAAGAAAAAACAAGAGTAAAGTTTTTTGCGGAATTTTTTGCAGCACTGGTGATAAGCGTAATAGCAATTTTATCTGTTACCTATGGGTATGGAAAGCAAATCGACCATATAATTATTGGCTCTGTAATGCCGCTTGTTCCGGGCCTGCTTATCACGAATGCAGTTCGTGATTTAATGGCAGGTCATTTCGTTTCTGGACTCTCCAAAGGGGCAGAAGCATTTCTAACGGCGTTTGCAATAGGAGCGGGAGTAGCACTCATATTATCGATCTAGGGAGGAATGACAATGTCGTATCTTGGAGAAGCCATTCTTAGTTTTATAGCAGCAACGGCATTTGGGATAGTATTTAACGCTCCCAAAAAGTCTCTTCCATATTGTGGACTAGTAGGGATGACAGGTTGGCTTGTAAAAGAATATGTCTTAGAATTCTCCGGAGACCAAATCATTGCATCTTTTTCTGGAGCATTCACCATCGCATTTGTTGCACATATAATGGCAAGGAAATTTAAAATGCCAATGATTATATTTAGTGTTGCTGGTATTATTCCGCTTGTACCAGGAGGCTCGGCTTATAATGCAATGAGAAATGTAGTGGAGAAGGATTATGGTGTAGCTGTAGAATTTGCGGCAATTGCTTTGATGGTTTCTGGATCCATAGCGATGGGGTTAGTTTTTGCAGAAATTTTAACGCAGATTTGGAAAGAAATGTTGATGCGAATTAAAAAAACGTGAGTAGGGAGGGTACCCTAGCTCACGTTTTTTTGATCCTCTATTAATAATTTTTCTATATCTTCTACAGAGGCTGGCTGACTAATGTAATATCCTTGTACTGCATCGCACCCCATACTTTTTAGCAAATTGTACTGCTCACTAGTTTCAACGCCTTCAGCTACTACCAGTACGTCTAAAGATTGACCGAACTGAATGATGCCTTGTACGAGCTTTTGCAGCTTTTCTTTTTGTATCAGTGAGGAGACAAACGTTCTATCTATTTTTAGTTTTCCTATAGGCAATAGCTGCAAGTATCTTAAGGAAGCATAACCAGTTCCAAAATCATCTAATGTAAAACCAACACCTTCTTGCTGTAAAGCCTGCATTTGTTTAATAATTGCTTTCTCTGCCTCAGCCTCTAAAGCGAACTTTTCAGTAAATTCTATCTGAATCCATTCAGCCTCACATTGATGTTTTTGCAAAGCAGTGTGTATTGTTTTTACCATATCTTTATCCCTAAATTCACGAATGGAAGAGTTAAAGCTTACCTTGACATCAAGCCCCTTTTTCTGCCAAACAGCTGCCTGTTCACAAGACTTCTCAAGGATAAATGTTCCGATTTCATTGATAAGGCCAGTTTCCTCTGCAATTGGAATAAGCTCGTCTGGACTGACAACACCAAGCACTTCATCCTCCCAGCGTACTAAAGCCTCTACAGTAGTAATTTTTCCATTCTGTAGATTTCGCTGAGGCAAGTACATTACTTGGAAGTTATTGTGGTTTAGGGCCTCTAACAAACGCTTTTCAATTTGGGATTTCCTAGAGAGCTTATGATGATCAGTTTGAGATAGGGTTGCTATCACGCCACCACCCTCTAATTTTACCTTTTGTAGCGTAGTATTATTTGCTTTCATTAGATGTAAATAGCTCTGTTGGTCCTCTGGGAATCTTGTGATTGCCCCGCTAACCGTTATAGGGATAAGCTTTCCTTCTATATAGATAGGGTTCTGTTTTAAGAAATGAACAAATCCTTCGATATACCAGTCACTAAGAGGACTGATAATAGCAAAATCATCTCGTCCTGTTCTGGCAATATGTGAATCCTCAAAATAAATTTTTAATCTTTTGGTGAACTCTACTAGAAGCTCTGCCTCAGGCTTATCTTCTAAAATTTCTCTTAAAGTATAAAAGTGATTTAGACTTAAGGTAACAAAGGAAAAGTGCTTATTATCTTGAATATACTCATTCACAACGCCTTCTAACCGGTGGCGAGTCATAAGTCCTGTCTCTGCGTCAATATATGCAATCTCTTCTAAGCGAGATTGTAGAAGCTTTTGCTCCGTGACTTCCTCTTCCAATAATAGATAGTAGAGTGTATTATTTTCAACATCTGTAATAGGCATAGCTATGAGGTTAACCCAATAAGTTGTTCCAGCCTTATTCATTTTCTCGATAGTACCATGGAAGTTGTTTCCTCTTTGTAGTTTATCCATGATGCTATCAGCCAAAGTTAAATGCTCATTTGTGTTAGGGAATAATTGCCAAAATGATTTACCTATAATGCGTTTAGGAGTCCAACCGCTTTGCTTTAAAAATAAATCATTTGCATGCATGATTAATCCCTCTTTGTCCATGTAAAGGACCATAAAGGATTCGGAAAGTCCTTTCTTTAACAACTGAAGTTCAAAAAAAGCAGAGCTTTCCACACTAATTGCTGAATGAAGGTCAAACTGGAACAACACAAGGTTTTCCTCATTAATCGTTATGGCTTTTACTATTAAGGAGGTCTTCGTTATTTCATTATCCTTAGAATGCATTATTACTGGATTTAAACTTATAGGATCTTTTTTACTAAACAGTGTTTTCCATTTTGCTGCTAAATGTCCATGTGTGTGCTCGGTAAAGAATGGAATCTTTGAGCCTACTAATTCTTCTGTAGTATATCCGAACTGTTTTTCTGCTTCTTTGCTCCACCAAATGATATGACCTTCGCTATCTGTCAAAAATGTTGGAAATGGTATATTATTCAACACAGCTTCACTTATATCTATCGTGTTTTCTTGAAGATACATCTTCACGCCCCCAATAAATTATCTATCTTGATTATATAGAATCTAGAGAAATTAGTCATTAGTCTAGAACAATATATTCATATTATTTTTAATGTTAGGGCTAAATGCTTATATAAAATTTATTAGAAAAGGAAGGATGAACGTTGGAAAGAGGAAAAGGGATCTTTTTAATTGTCATCGGGTCCATACTTTGGGGATTGTCTGGCCCAATGATGGAGTGGGTTTTGAAGAATACGGAGATGTCTATCTCTTTTTTTCTAACAATACGATTACTGGCAGCTGGAATGGGGCTTTTGACTTTCTTGCGGTTAAAAGGGGTTAAGATTATGACTATATGGACAGATCTTGGCTGGGTAAAGCAACTCCTCTTTTTTAGTGTGTTAGGAATGCTAGGTGTGCAATACACTTTTATAGCGGCTATAGAAGCAAGTAATGCGTCCATTGCTACATTGCTGCAATTCTTGGGACCTATTTATATCATTCTTTTTGTTTCCTGGAAAGCGAAGGTCTTTCCACCTAAGTACCAAGTGATAGGAATCATAGGAACCTTAGCAGGTTTGTTTTTACTATTAACTAATGCAAACCCTGCGCAATTATTGGTTAGTAAAGAAGCGGTTCTTTGGGGTATTGCTTTGGGAATTACTTTTGCCTTCTATACTGTTTATCCAAGTCAACTAATGGGCAAGTGGGGAGTACTATTGATAGTTGGTTGGGGAATGCTGGTCGGAGGCATGGTCTTAGCGTTAACGGGAACTATTTGGAGTGCGGAAGAGTGGAGCTATCTAGTAAGCTATCCGGTTAGCTTGGTTATTCCCGCTATTATTCTTATTGGGACAGTAGCTTTTATTATGTTCCTCTCGAGCATGAAGTACATAACTGCGGTAGAGACAAGTATCTTGTCTAGTATAGAGCCTCTGACAGCTATGATTGTCTCCGTGTTATTGTTTCATCAGGTGCTGGGGTTATGGCAATATACTGGCGTTTTCGTTATGTTGGTATTTGTCACTTGGCTTTCAATAGGAGGAGAACTAAAAAGGAAAACCAACAAACGGAGAAGGGGAAAAAGCAGTTAGCAACATTTTCTTACGGTTGACTCCTATGAAGATTTTGAAAACTCACAGAAAATAATTAGATTATTATATTTTTTCTATTTATTAGAAACTGGATATGGCATAATAGAGTTTACGAGAATTAATTCGAGATGCGAAGAATCTAGGAGTGTTTGTTGTGAGAACCATTTTTTCTTATTTAAAGCCATATAAATGGCTAGTAATTGTAGCTCTATTTTTAATGCTCATTGAGCTTTCGGTAGAGCTTATTCAGCCCTTATTAATATCCATCATTATTGATGAGGGAATCATTGCACAGGACAGAGGAACCATTATTTACTGGGGAGCTATCATGCTAGGCTTATCTTTTCTAGCATTTCTTGCAGGAATTGTGAATACCTTCTTAGCTTCACATGCAGTGCAAAGCTATGGGTATGATATCAGGCAGGCATTATTTAAACAGGTGCAAACCTTTACGATGACTGTTTTTTTGAGGTTCCCGACATCTAGCTTGATCACTAGACTGACGAATGACGTGACGATTACGCAAAACTTAATATTTATGGGACTCCGAATCATGTTGAGAGCTCCATTATTAGTAGTAGGAAGTATTGCAATGGCATTCCTTGTGAACGCAAAGCTTGCCCTTTACTTGGTGCTGGGCGCTCCATTCTTAGTTATATTCCTTTATATAATGAGTAGAAAGGGATTAAAGTTATTTGGAAGAGTTCAAACGAGTGTAGATAGAGTGACACGTAAGGTACAAGAAAGTTTACAGGCCATTCGACTAATCAAAGCATATCTACGAGGTGGCTTTGAAAGTACGAGGTTTGCAAGTGTAGCAAATAACTTAAAGGTTGATAATGTGACTGCTTTTAGAATTATGGAGCTTATCCTACCAGTCCTTTTATTCGTCATGAATATCAGCTTGCTGGCTGTTCTTTGGTTTGGTGCAAAGGAAATCCAAACGGACGGAGCACAAATTGGAGAGCTTGTGGCGATTGTTAACTATGCGATGAGAATGACGGGCGCTTTCTCTATGTTTTCGTTTATTATCATCTTCTTCTCTAGAGCAAAGGCCTCTTCAGAGAGGATAGAAGAAGTGCTGCTAATAAAAGAGGGAATAGAGGAAATCGAGATAACGGAGAAAAAATCTGCTCGTGGAACTGGAGAACTAGAGTTTCAACATGTTTCATTTACATATCCAACAACCGATACGCCTGTTTTAAAGGATGTTACCTTTAAGGTGGAATCTGGATCGAAATTAGCTATTATGGGAGCCACAGGTTCTGGAAAATCAACACTGTTTAGCTTGATCCCACGCTTTTTTGAAGCAACAGAGGGGAAAATCCTAGTTAATGGAGTAGATATAAAAGCTTGGCCGCTAAAAGAGCTAAGAGAAGTGATTGGCTTGGTACCGCAGCAATCTATCTTATTCACTGGAAGTATCGAAGAGAATTTAGGGTGGGGAGACGCTACAGCTGAAAGTGAGCTTCTACAAGAGGCGGCAATGCAGGCTCAAATCCATCAGTCTATTGAACAATTCCCAGATCAGTATCAAACAAGAGTGGGTCAAAAAGGAGTAAATCTATCAGGGGGGCAAAAGCAACGACTTTCCATTGCTAGAGCTTTAGTTAGGAAGCCAGAGATATTGCTTTTAGACGATAGCACAAGTGCTTTAGATGTTTCGACAGAAAATGCTCTTTGGAAGGCTTTGGAGAAGGAGCAAGCTACTATGCTCGTCATCACGCAAAAAATCCGAACTGCAAAAGGAGCAGACCATATTCTATTACTAGAAGATGGCAGGGTTTCTGCTTATGGAACTCATGAACAGCTCATGGAAGGTTCTTCTCTATATAGAGAGATAGCGGAATCACAGCAAGAGGGGGGCGAACATCATGAGCTTTAAGCCTTTCGGATATGAGCCAATATTAACAAAAGAAGATTTAAAGAAGAATAATAAAAAGAAGGTTGAGAAGGCATCAGACTGGAAGAAGGTATTGCTTAATATTTGGAGGCTTATTGATGAGCAAAGATTTTTGCTCATAATCGTTTTCTTGCTTGTCATTGTGAGCTCAGGCTTATCCTTACTGGGACCGTATTTAGTCGGCGTCATTATTGATACCCATATTACAGATAGAATGTTTGAAGGGCTGGGAAGTTTGATTGGCTGGTTAGTCCTGGTTTATGTATTCCTATCTGTAGCTATGTACTTACAAAGCTACTGGATGGTCGGTATAGCACAGCAAACAGTCTATCGATTAAGAACATCCTTTTTTGAACATCTTCAGAAGCTTCCGGTCTCCTTCTTTGATAAGCGACAGCATGGAGAACTGATGAGTAGAGTGACAAATGACATAGAAAACGTCAGCCAGACATTAAACTCTTCCGTCATCCAAGTATTCTCTAGTTTATTGACACTTGTTGGCACTACAGTGGTAATGCTGTATTTAAGTCCTTTATTAACAGTGATCACGCTCATTATTGTACCTTTCATGTTTTTTGCAATGAAGTGGATTACGAAGAGAACTTCCAAGCTTTACAAGGAACAGCAAAAGGCGGTCGGTGAGCTGAACGGAATGATTGAAGAAACGATTTCTGGTCAACGAATTGTCAAAGCCTTCTCACAGGAAGAGCGAATGCTAGAGGAGTTCTCAGAGAAAAATGAGCATCTACGAAAGACAGGCTATTGGGCGCTCTTATATTCTGGATCTATCCCTAAGGTGATGAACCTCTTAAACAATGTCAGCTTTACGCTAGTGGCAGCTGCGGGAGGGGTGTTGGCGTTCTACGGGCATATTTCTATAGGTGTTATTGTTATATTTACGGAGTATTCGAGGCAGTTCACTAGACCTTTAAACGACTTAGCCAACCAGTTTAATACAGTGCTTTCAGCGATAGCCGGAGCGGAACGGGTCTTCTCCATTATGGATGAAAAAGAAGAAGTTGATGAGGCAAAGCGTAACAAGGAATACAAACTGAAAGGGAATGTGACATTTGAGAATGTAACCTTCCGCTATAACGTAAGTGACGAAAAGCCCACTATCCATCAAGTATCCTTCCATGTAGAAGCTGGTAAAACAGCTGCATTGGTAGGAGCAACGGGAGCAGGGAAAACTACTATTATGCAGCTACTTGCACGCTTCTATGAAGCCGATGAAGGAAGAATCCTGATAGATGGAATACCAATTAGTGAACTTCCGAGACAGACGCTTCGTAGTCAAACTGCCTTTGTATTACAAGACCCTTTCTTGTTCGAAATGTCCGTGAAAGAAAATATTAGATACGGAAAGCTAAACGCTACAGATGAGGAAATTATAAACGCCGCTAAGGGAGCGAATGCTCATGATTTTATTATGAAGCTGCCAAAAGGATATGAAACCGTGCTTTCAGCAGACGGTGGAGAGATAAGCCAAGGGCAAAAGCAATTGCTATCCATTGCTCGTGCATTAGTAGCAGACCCTGCTATTCTTCTTTTAGATGAAGCTACCTCTAGTATAGACACAGTTACGGAGCTTAAAATTCAAGAAGCGCTTGAGAGACTAATGGAGGGTAGAACAAGCTTTGTTATTGCTCACCGATTGAATACCATTAGAAAAGCCGACTTAATATTTGTCATGGAAAGTGGGAAGCTGATAGAATCAGGTTCACAAGAGGAATTGTTAAAAGCAAAAGGGAAGTACTATAGCATGCTGACCAATTCCAAATTATAAGGAGGTCTGTATGGATATATCGATTATGACGGTGTCGTTACCAATAGACACAGATACAATAGAGGAGATTCGTCAATTAATGGCTGATTCTTCGAGGGAAGATCAAATTGACTATGAGAACATATTGAGCGTGGGAGACTTGACAGACTACGCTTTAAAGGGTTTTTGTGTCTTAGCCTACGAAGATGAGGAAGACCGCCTTGCTGGTGTGATAACTGCATTAGATCGAATGGCTACGTTAGATTTTGAATGGAGCGGGCTCGTATCGCCTTCTTTTCGAAAGAGAGGGATTGGCAATAAACTGCTAGCTGAATTTCAAAAGAATTTAGCCCTTAGAGGGGCACTTGGTGATTTAGCATTGACGGATGAGCATTCCATTGTAGGGCAACAAATGCTGATTTCGAAAGGCTATTCTATGGAATTCACAGAGCTGACAATGGCAGCACAGGCAATCGAATCGCTCGAGAATGAATTAAAGGTCGTTCCTTATGTAGATGAAGAAGCTGTTCTCATAGACATGTTAACTGATGCCTTCGGTGATACAGAGGAAGAAGTGAAACAGCTTATTACGGTGAATACGCAAGCGGCGAACAGGCAGTTATTTCTTGCTAGATTGGATTCGGAAGTAGTAGGTACCTTAACGATGGTGGAAAGTGATGGGAAGCTTTGGATTACGGCTTTGGCGGTTCAGAGAGATAGTAGAGGCAAAGGAATTGCGACTTCGTTGTTAAATTGGGCGAAGAATAGAGCGTATCAACTAGGTAAGCCATCTGTCTATTTAGATGTGGAGACGGATAGGGAAGATGCGCTAAATGTGTATCGAAAGGCAGGCTTCGAGATGCTGGAACATATTCTTTATTTTAGAAGAGTAAATTAAAGGAGCTGGAGATTGGAGTAATTTGAATGAAGAGCACTTATGATTCTATTCTAATATAAGAATCATGAGTGTTTTCTTATTTTTAGAACATCTGGTTCTTCGCTGGTCGGACGCTTTCCGCGGGCCAACAGGATGTTGGTCAGGAAAACGTTGTCACACGAAGTGACGTCCTTAGTTTTCCATCCCCCAAGGTAAGCCAGCACCCAACGCTATCGCGCGTGGTTGTGCTGTCTTACCTACCACCCTGCTCCCACAGGAGTCGCCGACGCTGCTCCGAACCAATTAGTGTATCCTACTAAAAATAATTAAACTAACCTGCGGTGTTAGTTCAATAAGAAAAAATGCTTTACCCCTTCTCGAAGTATAGCACCCGTTCGTGGAATAAGGTGTTTTTTCATACACTTCTAACCAGTTAAATCTTATTGGTCTTGCGACTTTCAAGAAAATATAAAGCTGCGTAAGATATTATTAAGATTACACCAGTAACGAATGCAATAAAAAAACCAAATATACCTAGAAAACCGACCCATCCGATCGTGAAGGTAAGGAAGAATAGTACATAACAAAAACCAACTATTATTATTGCAAAAGGTATGTTAAAAGGAAATAATCGTTTCCAACCCAAAGCTAAAAAAGAAGAAATTAAAAGTATAGCCACTGAAATAATTGTGTGTAAAAAGCCCCAATTGAATTCCGCACGAGACTGTTCAGTAGTGTCTGCATTTAAGTCATATAGAGTAATTGCTGCTGTGACAACACCCACCAATACAATGGTTGTGAAAATTACCCAGTTTATCGTTTTTAAATTATTATTATTTTTCATTTTACCCCCTAAAAAATTTATCTCTAACTTCATTTCTACATTCTTGTTTTAAACACCTTCTTCAAGTAAACTGCCCCGAAATAAGGGATTCAACAAAAAAGAGCGTTAATCCCTGGTTTGCTAATTGCATTTCCGAAACCATTGTTATTTGCTATTTTCTTCACTTGTTCCAAATCCGTTAAGTAATTACTCCTGCTTTTTATTTTTTGTAACAAATGCTAGTATATGGATAAGTGGCGTTTGTTAGAAATAGAAACAAACCTTTCTCAGGTAGAACGAAACGAAATGTTAGTTAGGAGGAAATTTTGATGAAAATATACGCACACCGTGGTTCATCTGGCACCCATCCAGAAAATACGATTGCTGCTTTTCAAGCTGCAGCTGAGCTCCCTGTACATGGCGTAGAATTTGATGTGCATATGACGAAGGATGGAGAATTGGTTGTTATTCATGATGAAAAGATTGACCGTACCTCTAATGGGAAAGGTTTTGTGAAGGATATGACTCTAGAGGAACTGGAGAAATTTGATTTTGGCGAATGGTTCTCTCCTAACTTTAAGGGCGAGAAAATACCAACCTTACGAGAAGTGTTAGATGTTTATAAACCGACGAATCATCATGTGAATATAGAGCTTAAATCTGATGTATTTCCTTATGAGGGCATGGAGCAAAAGGTACTAAGCTTGTTGGAGGAGATGGGGATGTCAGATCGAGTAGTCATTTCTTCCTTTAACCATGAAATGGTGCGAGAGGTGAAAAAGCTTGCTCCTCAAATAGAAACGGCTATCTTGTTTGTGGAGGTAATGATTGCTCCACATGAGTATGCGGATCTCATTTCAGCGGATTCACTACATGCGTTCTTCCCGACAGTATTAAGGCCGATGGGGAAGGAAGCAGTAGCAAGTGGAAAGAAAGTACGAGTTTACACGGTAAACGAGGAACAATATGTTGATTTATTAAAGAACGTTGGAATCGATGCAATCTTTACTGATTACCCGAAAAAGATTTACACATATCTGAATGAATAAGGAATGGCAATTGAGAAAAGGTATTTACAGACGCGAAGAGGTCTATAAATACCTTTTTTAATTGAAATAAGCTCCCATAATGAGCGTATTATAGTAATTACCATCAGATAGAAGTTTATCCTTTTTTAAGATTCCTTCTGTTTCGAATCCATATTTTTTATACAGTTGTATGGCAGATTTGTTCGTTTCTAATACTTGGAGAGTTATCTTTTTTAGACCGTTTGACTTTGCCCAAGCTAGGCAGCTTTGTAAGAGGTTTTTCCCTATCCCGTACCCCCAATAAGCTTGTAAAACACCAATACCAAACTCCACTTTATGGGCTAGCCTTTTTAAGGTAGAGCCTTCACATCGTGCATACCCTACAAGTTTGCCATTCATTTCCGCTACTAGCATTAGATTGTTGGGAGCATCCGTATCCGATTGAATCATGTACAAGAATGCGGCTTCGTCTAAAAATTCTTCCCCTTGTACTCTATCAAAGTTTTCTGTTTCTCCATCTAGCTGTAGTCGGAGAGCGGATAATTCCCTTGCGTCCTCTTCTTTTGCAGAACGGATTAAATATTCGTGATTCCAGGCTCTTACTAGATTAGCTTTAATTTTCATCTAAATCTCTGCCTTTTAGTTAGTTTTCTGTTTCTAAGTAAAATGTTTAGTCAGTGTATGATTACTTCAAGATCATTTTCTAAAAAAGAAAAGCTGGGCATCGGTAGTGACCCCTTAAAGTTAGAGTAAAAACTAACTTTTGGGGTGCAGCACCCATCTCGCCCAGCTTCTTCCCTCTTGTCTACTATATTGTCAGATTACCATCTTGCTTGATGCTCCTCTACACAGCCCAGCATTTGCTGGATATGAAGAGATGGTCCATCCTCTAACTCAATATATCCATCAAAGTATCCAACCATTTGATGGACCTCTGAGAAGATAAGGCGCAAATCGGTTTTGGCAATACGATGAAAGAAAGGAGTAAAAGTTAATCTAACATTGTTGGAGAATTTTGTTTTTATTGTCCAAGGTTCCATAAAGTCGTTGGAATTATACGTAAAAATAACATCCTCTGATATTTTCGTTAGGATACCATCGATTATTACTGCATTCTCTGTCATACCTGTCCCGTCTGTCCATTTACCACCTAAGTTAAGACCAACCCGAGTATTTCCTATTCTTTGAGAGGAAAATCCCCAATTCCAAACTGCCTCCCTTGGCCAGACTCCTCTTCCGTAATCGAGTACCGAAAAATTATCCTCCTCTTGAAAAGTGAAGGAGGAATCACCCATTTTAACAAAGCCCTTTGTTGGTAATAGATGATGTTTCGCAGTAAATTGGAATTGTTTTCTATTCCATGGTATGACGACATTTAGTGAATCCTCATCTGGATGGGTAATATGTAAGTCTGCATGTAACAGTTCGCCGTCAAAATCTGGGATGGTTACAGTCATATGAGTCGTATTCTGCATATATAAAAGCTGAATAGACATCTCTTTTGAATGAAGACGAACGCTTTCTAAGACATTAGATGGCATTGTTATTTTATTTCCTAAAGGAATAGTGACGGTTTTCTCCACATATCGCTGTGTTTCATAGTTTAGGAAATATACAAAACAAACAGCTGCATAATCTAAATGACTAATTGTTGCGGAAAAAAGGATTTCGTCACCGAATATGCACCAGTAATTCCACTTTTTCTTGCGCATGTAATGTCCCTTTAGATTACTTTCAATGATTGGCCGTTTGGCATATCCAATTGCTTTAGGATTTAAATTACCTTTTTCGTCGCATAGCAGAGTAGGTTCTACTATCTCTTTTTCTGCATGCTGCCTCATAAATTATCATCCTTTCTTGCAGGATAAATCGATCTCTGAAGACAATCTTCTGATTAATCTAATACTAGCATATATTTACAAAGAAAACATAAGAAAATGGAAAGGAGAAGTTGAAAAAATTGGCAACTTACAATAGAGCTGCAGCAGTTGAATATGCACAAACCTGGTGGAACAGCTATAATCCTAAATATCCTGTCTTCGATGTTGATTGTACCAACTATATTTCTCAATGCTTAGTTGCAGGAGGGGCTCCGATGCGAGGGCAGCCGAATAGAGAAAAAGGCTGGTGGCTAGGAAATAATACATGGAGTTTAAGCTGGAGTACACCACATTCTCTAAGATGGTACTTAGCAGAATCGACCAAAGGCTTACAGGCTACACAGGTGAGCTCTGCTTCGCAGCTAGTTCCAGGAGATTTAATTTTTTATGATTTTCAAGGCGATGGGAGATGGGATCATTCCACCATTGTCACAAGTGTGCGTGATGGAGTTCCTTATGTAAATGCACATACCAATAACAGCAGGGATCGATACTGGGAATATCAGGACTCGGCTGCTTATACTCCGAATATTAAGTATGTCTTTTTTCATGTTAAGGATAACTTTACCTGAAAAATATAAAGTACTTACGATTTTAGTATATTTCCAATCGTAAGTACTTCTTTAGGTTTTAGAACTGGATGTTAAGAAGGAAGGTGCCAAAGTACCGCAAGCGTTTCTTCTCCAGCATGGACTGCAAGGGAGGTGCTGATTTCTCCAATCGTAATTTTTACATCTGGCCTTTCTTTTTGAACGGCTTCCTTTATGAAGTTGGCTTGCTCAATGGCATTTGCATGCATAATATAAATAGTCGAAACACCATCGTCTACTGATACAATTGCTTTTTGAATTAAATAAAGGACCGCTTTCTTATATGAGCGGACTTTATCTAACTCTTGAAGTTCTCCGTTTTGGTTAATTTGAATGATTGGCTTTATTTTTAAAAGGCTGCCTAGATAAAACTGTGCGCTGCTTAGTCGGCCTCCTTTATAAAGCTGGGTAAGATTACCGATTAGTATATAGTTGCGAAACATTGTTGCTTTTTTCTTCAGTAGCGCTAGTATCTCTTCATAAGGAGTGCCTTGTTGTTGTAACCATAATCCTTCCTCTACTAAACAAGTAATACCAGCAGAGAGAGAGAGGGAGTCTATACAATCTACAGTGGCCTGAGCTATCTGTGCTCCTGCGACAGAAGCAGAAATAGTGCCGCTAAGACTATTAGACACATGGATGGCAATTATCTTCTCATATGATTCCTTTAGTTCATAATAAAGCTGGGCGAATTCCCCCGCTGATGGCTGAGAGGTTTTGACAGGATCTTTCCCAGTGCGGATTCTTTCATACAGTTCCTCAGATGTTAAATCTACCCCATCTATAAATTGCTCCTGACCAAAATGTATATTTATCGGAACAATATAAACGTCTGGGTGTGAACGTAAAAAATCATTTATATAAGCACTGCTATCAATAACCCATGCAATTTTCTTAGAGCACATTTTCGTACACCCTATCTACTAAAATTTATAAAGAACAATATGTACATAGATTTTTTAAAACTTTAAGTCGTACGTTTCCACCAGCGCTCATCCCATGATTCTAGTATATCTTTCCAATGCTTTATCAAAATGATGATGATGCCTATCGAGAGAGGGACTGCATGCTGATAAGCGGGTATAAACCAACTTATGATACCGTATGCGCTGAAGGCAAAAATCATACTAAGAGTGGCACTTCTTAACAAGGAAATTAGGATGATGAAGATAATCGCTATGATGCCGAACAAAGGGGGGTTTGTATAGATGGCAACCCCAATAAAGGTGGCAATCCCTTTTCCGCCTCTGCCTTTAAGCCAAATGGGAAACATATGGCCGATAATTACCATTAGACCGGCAATCACTATAACCAACTGTGAAAAACCTAGGAGGGTTCCAATGTAAAGAACGAGGACACCCTTTAAAGAATCGCCTAAGAAGGTGAGAATAAATGCCGTCTTTCCTAAAACAGCTCCAGCATTTCTTGCTCCAAGATTCCCACTCCGAGCTTGTCTTAAATCTGTTTTCTTCCATTTACCGATCCACCAAGCTGTCAAGATATTCCCGATGAAATAGCTGAGCAGCCAATATATCCAAACCATTTTCCACCTCCAAATAACCTGGTATATTTACTTTATTTTACACCAATTACGCATTGATTAGTTATGTAATTCTTAATAATCTTTTAATATTAAAAAGAAATTGGTATGATATAGGAATGACAAAAGGACACAAAAAGGGGTTATGTAAAATGTCTCAACAGCTCACGGTACGAGATGCAATTATTCAACGAAGATCGATTAAATTATTTAATGGTCAGCCAGTCGATAAAGAAACACTAATGGAAATTATGGAGGATTCCTTCTGGGCGCCTAATCACCAGCTTAGACAGCCGTGGAGATTTGTTGTTGCGTGCGAAGAAGGGCTACAGGAAATTCATGAGGTCCTAAAGGAATTCGCTATTCCGACATGGAAGGAAATGAGCGAAGAACAGCTGGAGAAGCAGATGAGAAAATTTACAACACCAGGTGGATATATCTTTGTGATTGTTCCAGAAGATCCTCGTCAAAAAGAACGCTTAGAGGACTATGCTGCAGCTAGCATTCTTGTACAAAATATTCAGCTGTTGGCATGGGACAGAGGGATTGGCTCTTGCTGGAAGACGCCAGGATTTTTAGATAATCCGAAATTCCGTGAACGACTTGGAATTAAACCAGGAGAACGAATTATCAGCATGCTACAAGTTGGATACTTTGATACTCTTCCACAGCCGAAACCACGAAAAAGTGTGGAGGAAGCAGTAACCTTCTTTGGGCAAGAATAACCTGAAAGATGAAGAAAACTTGCCATATAGATATAGAGAATGAATTACACCCTCATTGTTAGTCTTGTCTAACAACGAGGGTGCTTTATTCTTGTTTATTTTTTTAGTTCGTCTTTTGAAATCTCAGCTAGCTCAAAATAATAATCACTGATTACACGTAGCCCTTGATCGAAGTTCTCTAAATGGAAATGCTCGTTAGGAGCATGGAAGTTTTCTGTTGAAAGACCGAATCCCATTAGAACAACTGGTAGCCCAAGGATTTCATCAAAAGCAGCCACGATAGGGATAGAGCCACCACCTCGAGTATACGCTGTTGGCACCTTGTAAATTTTTTCGTAGCTACGACCAGCTGCTTGGATAGCAGGATGATCGAAAGGGGTGATGAAAGGTTTTCCTTTATCAAACTCCGATATCGTCACTTCTACACCAGTCGGCTTATGCTTTTCAACATGCGCCTTTAACTTTGCCACAATTTCATCGGGCTCTTGGTCTGGGACTAATCGACAGGTGATTTTTGCAGCGGCTTCGTTTGGTAGAACAGTTTTAATGCCCTCCCCAGAGAAACCTCCGTATATGCCGTTAATTTCAAGTGTCGGTCTTGCCCATACTCGTTCTAGATGAGAATAACCTTTTTCACCAAATAGCTCTTTCACTTGGAGCTCTTCCTTCAAGGCTTCTTCATCGAACCCTAGAGCTTGATAGGCTGCACGTTCTTCTTCTAATAAAGGACGGACGTTCTCATAGAAGCCGTCAACCTCGATTGTGCCTTCCTCATTACGGAAAGAATCTAAAATGGACACTAAGGCATGGATTGCATTTTGAACTCCTCCACCGTAAAGACCGGAGTGAAGGTCGCCCTTAGCACCTTTCACATCAATTTGAATTCCACAGAGTCCGCGAAGTCCATAGCACACTGCAGGCTGTCCAGGTCCCTGCATGCCTGTATCGGAAATGACAATTACATCCGCTGCAAGCTTATCCTTATTGTTTTCAATATATTCCTCTAAGTTTGGACTTCCTACCTCTTCTTCTCCTTCAATTAAGAACTTAACGTTTACCGGAAGTGTCCCCACTGTTTGAAGAACTGCTTCAATCGCTTTTACATGCATAAATACTTGTCCCTTATCGTCACTTGCACCGCGTGCGTATAACTTATTGTCACGGATTTGAGGGTCAAATGGCTCTGAATCCCATAGGTTTAACGGATCTACAGGCTGTACATCATAATGACCGTAAACTAGGATCGTAGGCTTGTTCTCAGCATGCAACCAGTCAGCATATACTACTGGATGACCCTTCGTGGAATAAATCGAGATGTTTTCTAACCCTGCTTTTTGAAAGGAATTCGCAAGCCATTCAGCACCCTTTTGCATGTCTGCTTTATGCTCCGATAGAGAAGAAACACTAGGGATGCGAAGAAAGTCCTTTAATTCTTCCAGGTGGTGTTCACGTTTTTCTGTATAATATTTTTCAATTAAAGGGGAATTGCTCAATAGAATACCTTCTTTCTAAAAATTTCGTCAATGGAAATAGTATAGCATAAGTTTTATGACAACTAAAATGCGAGTATGCTATAGTAAGAACAAGAGATGATGAACGTTAAATTATGGGAGGATTTATATTGTACATAGAATTTGTACTATTAGCTATTTCCATTTTAGCTTCTGCCTTTTTATCTGGAAGTGAAACAGCGCTTTTAACCGTTAACAGGACCAAGGTCCAGCTTCGAGCTGAGCAAGGAGAAGTGGCAGCAGCTAAACTATTTGCCCAGTTAATGAAGCCGGACCGAATGATTGTTACTATTTTAGTAGGGAATACCATTGCGAATATTTCCATGACTGTATTAACCATTATAATAGCTGAGCACTATGGATGGAATATTTGGTGGTCAGTTGCTGGGATAGCGACATTTATTATTTTGGTTTGTGAGGTGCTTCCAAAAACCGTTGCTGCAACATTTTCGGAACGAGTGGTCTTTATAGTTGCTCCCATGATTCGTTTCATCGTAGCAATTCTAAAACCATTCATCTTTGTAATAGCAGAGCTGATCAACTTGGTTATACGCATAGGCACCAAGGGGGCAGTGAAACAACCAACGATTACGAAGGAAGAGCTGTTATCCATGGTGGACTTAGCTTCCACTGATGGTACCTTTGAAGTGGAGGAATCCGAAAGAATTCGAGGTATTTTAGATTTCCCGCACAAGGATGTATCTGATGTGTTATCCACTCATCGAACAGAGGTAGTTGGAATTCCGATAGAAGCTACCTACGAGGAAGTAAGAGATGTTGTTTTGGAGCATTTTTATACGAGATATCCTGTCTTTGAGGAAAGCTTGGATAAAATTGTAGGAATGCTCTACTCCAAGCAGCTAATTGAATGGTCCATGACTCCTGACAAAACATTGGCAGATATTATTGATAAAAAGCCTCTATTTGTAGCTCAATCAATCAGTGTAGAAAAGGTTTATAAGCTTATGTTAAACAAACGGAAGCATATGGCGATTGTGCTGGACGAATACGGAGGCACACTTGGGATTGTTACTCATGAGGACCTGCTTGAGGAAATGATTGGCCAGGACATAGAGGATGAAACGGACGACGATGAAGAAATTCTTATCTATGAGAATATAGATGACCGCCTTGTTTGCGCAGGGCGTCTAGAAATAGAGGATTTAGAAGAGTTATTTGGAGTCGATATCGTAACAGAAAATGAAACGGTTGGTGGCTTTATCTTAGAGAAGCTCGGACACGTGCCGATGGAAAACGAACGCTTTATATTTGAAAATCTTTTATTTGAAATTAATGAAATGGATCGAAATCGAATTGTACGCTTAACTATCACCAAAATAGAAGAAGCAAAACTTCCGGAAACGCAAGAGGCCTAGACCTTTTGCGTTTCTTTCAGCTATCTTACACGTTTGTAATATAATTGAAAGGGAATCCGATAGTGAGTAAGGTTTCCGTTTGGCATTATATATTTATAAGATTTCACCAAGCGGAGGAAAAAATCATGCAATTAACTGTAGAAGCAATTTATGAGGAATATAACCGTTATATATATTATTTATGCTTAAAATTAACGAAAAGCCAAACCGAGGCAGAGGACCTCATGCAAGAGGTATGGATGAAGGTAGTCAGATACGAATCTTACATGAAAGAAGTGGACCATCTAAAAGCGTGGTTAACGACTATCTGTATGAACACGTTTCGAGACAAATATCGTAAACAAGTAAGAAGAAGTAAATATGTTGCCCATCAGCCAGAGCACCTAGATATTTCATTATTGGATTTAATTGCCTCTGATGTTTTGTCAGTAGAGGAGCAGCTGGAGAAAGAGAATGTTGGAGAAATCATTCGAGAAAAGGTTTCAGAACTCGATACAATTTATCAAAAGACCGTAATGTATTTTTATGTTCACCAATACTCTCTAATGGAAATAGCGGAAGTCATGAAGGTATCCATTGGAACAGTAAAATCACGCCTGTTCCGTGCTAAACAACGCTTAAAGGAGCTAATCCTGAACGATGAGCTTGCCAAGGAGTCATTAGTAATAGCATAAGCGAAGGTACCGTCTGAAAAGTCATTTTGAGACGGCACCTTTGCGACGAGGATGGTGGCATTTTGATGCGACCACCGTAGGAGCACGCTATATAGCAGATATCTATCAAAGAGGGAGGGGGTGTTTCATAAGTTTTACTTATGGGACACCACCTTTTTACAACTAGGGGGAACAACTATTGTGTTTGAACTATTAGTAGGTGCCTTGTTATGGGCGGGGCTCGTTATTTTCTTTCTTACTCCATTTAAGAAAGAAGGAGGAGACTCATCCTGGGAGGACAGTCTATGGAAAATAGTCTCTCAAAGAAAGGCTGTACTGGTACCTCTCATGCTAGGTATTACACTATTTGTCATCTGGTTTTATCATGCTGATATCATATTTTACTATGAGATACATGGGGAAACTTTAACCTTTGATCCTATGAAACGTGCATGGTTCTACATGGCTGCCTTAGTAATATACACGTTACTTTTATGCTTGTTAGTAATCTATAGAAACGTAAAAAGGCTCGCTTGATGCGAGCCTTTTCTTTATGGTTTTTTGGATTAGGATAGGAATGGTGGTGGCATAGGCTGATGTCCGCTGGAAAGGTCGTTGGAGTTACTCTCGGATAGCAGGTCATTACTCTCGTTTAGAGGAATATTACTCTCGGTTAGCCGCCTTTTATTCTCGGATAGAGTAGAAATACTCTCGTTTAACGGGTTTACTCTCGGTTAGGAATTGGTTACTCTCGTATACCTCCAATTTACTCTCGGTTGGAAAACCGATTGGAAATTAGAAATAGAGGATGGGACATTATAGGGTTTTATTCCTGTAAAAATTTATTGATCAAATTTTAATTTTAGTAGTATCAACAATTGGTTCGTAGCAGCGTCGGCGACTCCTGCGGGAGCAAGGCGATAGGTAAGACAGCACAGCCACGCGCGTTAGCGATGGGTGCTGGCTTACCACGCCCCCGCGGAAAGCGTCCGACGCAGCGAAGAACCTATACGTATTAAGTAAGAAAGCCCCTATGATTCTTGTTATCAAGATGAAGAATCATAAAGGCTTTTCGCTTGTTTTGTCTCAAACTTGTTTCTAATTTATTCGGCTGTTCCTTTTGTGAACCATTCTTCGACATTCCAGACCTTTGTTGCGAGACCTTCGTAGAATTCTGGCTCGTGGGAAACGAGGACGATGGTGCCTTTGAATTCCTTCATGGCACGTTTTAATTCCTCTTTGGCATGGATATCTAAGTGATTGGTTGGTTCGTCAAATACGAGCCAGTTGCTTTCTTCCATCATCAGCTTGCATAGTCGTACCTTTGCCTGCTCTCCACCACTAAGGCTTGAGAGAGGACGAGAAATGTGCTCGCTTTTTAGGCCTGTGCGAGCTAGGGCAGCGCGCACCTGATTTTGCTCCATGCTTGGATAAGATTCCCAGATGGATTCGATTGGTGTGATGTTCCCAGGCTTTACTTCTTGCTCAAAGTAAGAAGGAAAGAGGAAGTCGCCACGTGTCACCTTACCGCCAAGTGCCGGAATTTTTCCGAGCATTGTTTTTAATAGGGTAGATTTCCCGATTCCGTTCATTCCGACTAAAGCGATCTTCTCGCCACGTTCAATTGTAAAAGATAGTGGCGGCAATAAAGGCTTGTCATAACCGATTTCTAAATTCTCTGCTTCTATTACATATCTTCCAGAGCTACGTGATTCCTTGAAGCTAAATTCTGGCTTAGCAGCAGTTTCTGGTCGATCAATGCGTTCAATTCGATCCAGCTGCTTTTGACGAGATTTCGCTCGACCGGTTGTGGAGTATCGCGCTTTATTTTTCGCAATGAATTCCTCTTGCTTCTTAATGAATTCCTGCTGCTTTTCATAGGCATCGATATGCTGTCTTTTATTTAACTCAGCAAGCTCTAAGAATTTTTCGTAGGATGCCGTGTAACGAGTCAACTTAGAGAATTCCAAATGGAAAATGACATCCACAATTCCGTTCATAAATTCTGTATCATGCGAGATTAATAAGAATGCATGTGGATAGTTCTTTAAATAATTGGATAACCAGTTAACATGCTCTTCGTCTAAATAGTTAGTAGGCTCGTCCAATAATAAAACCTTAGGCTTCTCGAGTAATAGTTTTGCTAATAAAACCTTTGTTCGTTGACCTCCAGAGAGAGCCTCTACAGGGCGGTCCAGTCCTATTGCATCTAGTCCTAAACCACGGGCAACCTCTTCAATCTTCATGTCTAATGTATAGAAATCACCTGCATCTAACGCATCTTGGATATCTGCCATTTTTTCTAAGAGGACTTCCAACTCTTCTGGTGAGGCTTCTGCCATTTGAGCAGCAATTTCATTTAGTTCCTCTTCTTTTTTATAGAGAGGAAGAAATGCATCCCGAAGAGTGTCAAACATAGAACGGCCAGGTTGAAGACGAGTGTGCTGGTCCAGGTAACCATAATGAGTACCAGGTAGCCATTCCACCTTCCCTTGGTCGTAAATAATTTCACCTGTTAATATATTCATCAATGTTGATTTGCCGACCCCATTAGCGCCAACTAGACCAACGTGCTCACCTTCAACTAAACGAAAAGAAACGTCTTTAAAAAGGGTGCGGTCACCGAAAGTATGTCCTAAATTTTCTACTGTTAATAAGCTCATTATATTCCTCCAAAAAGAAAACTCGCTAAATGTAACGTGCAAAAGCCCTGTCGTTTAAGAAACAACAGGGTAGCCTAACTAGAAGCTTGGAGATGTGCACACATTACATCTCAGCGAGTTGCTTGTTTAAAACTGCAAGGTCTTTTTCCATGTCAGCTAGTCTACGTTCTGCATTTTCTACTTGTGATGGATGACCATTCGACTCTAATTTCTCTAAGTCTCCCTGTAATCGAACATAATCCATTTTTAATTCTGCAATTAATGCTTGTATTTCAGATTTTGTCATGACGTTTCACCTTCAGCTTTTTGGAACATTGTAGCATAAAAAAGTACTTAATGGACAATTTCTTCTCCTGCTTTTTTTGTCTCGATGGCTTGATGAATACTATTTACTACCTCTTCCAGATTCCCGCTAAAGTCAAAATGCTTTTGACGGAGCTTATAAGCGTTTCTTCTATTTTCATGGAGGATAATCTCCATCACGGCGTTTTGTAAATAAGATTGTTTAATTTTCCTGCCCAGCCCAAGGTTTGCAAAGCCATTAGCCTCCACTGGGAAGCCGTAATTTACTTCCTCCTCATGCGCGCATAGGACGATGCAAGGAATCTGAAATTGAGAAACTAGATAAGGGAAATAAGAGCCTGAGCTTATCACAATATCGCTAGAAGGTAAAAATGCTTCCGGCTCGTTTGTGGATATAATGTTAATGGATTTTCTAGTGAGGGCAAAGCGTTTTAATTCAAATATATCATGCTTATACTGTTCATCTACTAATACACTGATTCGCAAAGGAATATGTAGCTGTACAAGATGTCTGAGCGTTCGATATGTTAAATTCTCTGGATCCTCACTTGGAAAAGCTACCACAATATGCGGTGGCACTTCTATCGTGCTATTATTCTTGTAGACTATCTTATCATTAGGTATATAGCCGGTCGGACCGTATACGTAATTTTCCTTTGAAAGTTCCTTGGGGCTTTCAAATAAGGATTGAAAGACTATGTCTGCTAAAATGCCACCTTCTCCATGATCGTCAAAGTGAATGTAGGTACAATCTGTTTTTCTTATACGCGTTAGAAAATCTTTTTCAGAGTTACCACAGTCATGAATGATACAGTCTGGGTCAAATGAATGAATCTCGTTTATTAGTTGGTTGTTCGTATGATAAACAGAAGGGATTATCTGTTTTCTTTCAAGATATTGAATAAGGCTTGTATTGCTGTTAGGCACAAATAGTTTAGATTCTTTCATATTCAGTGCTGGGATTAATAAACTTGCCCGCACAGCGGGATATAATCCACGATGTGGAAATGTATTTAAAAGATAGGCTAGTTTCATGTTTCATCATCTTCCTTTCCGACATATTCTTTTTATTGTATGGGTGTGGACAGGGGTATATGACAACAGATTAGAGGAAAGAGCAAAAGGGGGAGAAAGAAATATGGGAAAGAGATCGGCGATTATCGTTGGTGCCACTGGTCTAACAGGGAGCTTTTTGGTAAAGGAGCTTTGTGAAAGTGAGGAGTACGTGGCTGTATCGGTTATAGCTAGAAGACAGTTGGAATATACACATCCTAAGCTAGAGGTAAAAATACGGGACTTCGATAAGTTAGAAGAAGATGACTTGGATATTGCAGATGATCTATTTTGCTGTCTTGGGACGACAATAAAGAAAGCCAAGACACGAGAAAATTTTGAAAAGGTGGATTTAGCATATCCGCTTCAAATTGCATCGTTAGCAAAGAAACGTGGTATTCCAAATTTTTATGTGATTTCCGCTGTTGGAGCGAGCAAAAAATCATTAGCCTTTTATAGCAGGGTCAAAGGAAGGATGGAAGAGGAGCTGATTGCTCTTCATCTACCTCATTTAGCGATTTTTAGACCAACACTGATAACAGGTGAGCGAGGAGAATTCCGCTTAGGCGAAAAAGTATCCGAGGGCCTTTTCCGAATACTCAATCCTATCCTCCTGGGACCCCTCAAGAAAGCACGGTCTATTGAAGGAGAACAGCTTGCATATGCAATGTATCACTACGCGCTTCATGGCAAAAAGAAGAAGGTTGTATACTATAGAAGCATCGATATCCTAAATGCTAAAACGATGAAAGAGAAGGAAGAGGAGCCTATTCCTCGTGAAGAGCTATTTAACTGGGAAAAGCGAAAGGATATTTTTGTCGAAGAGGAAAAAAACAAGGAGAAAAAATAAACGGAGTGACCTTTCAGTCTAAAGAATGAACTTTTACAAATTGTGGACTTTTTTCTATTAGGGCACAGTTTTTTTGATATAATAAGGTTCGGATAAAGGAGGTTCTGTTATGAAAATTCTATTAGTAGACGGAACAATTATCGGGACAAAAACAGGGGTTATCTTAGACCAATTGAAACAATATATAGAAGAAATAAATACAGAGCATTCACTAGAAATTATAAAGCTTTCGAATTATGAGCACCAGTTCGTAGATGGTCGTCCTTTTCAGGAATATAACGATGATATGAAATTGCTTGTGAGTAAGTTTGACCGTGCAGATGGCTTTGTGATAGCAACACCAATCTTCCAAGGATCAATTCCTGGGGTTTTAAAGAATACGTTTGACTTCTTACACCCTAAGTCTATGCGTTATAAGCCTGTTTCTATCGTAGCTCATGGTGGGACGTATCAGCACCATTTAGTGGTAGAAAATCAGTTAAAGCCAATTCTAGACTACTTTAAATGCTTGGTTACACCAAACTATGTCTATACACATGGCAGCCACTATGACGAAAACAATGTCATCATTGATGAGGATGTGCACAACCGTTTGAAGGAGCTTGCACGTGTATTTGTTCAATATGTGGAGATGAGCAAGGAGCTTACAAAAGAGGCGACTACTCGAATTCAATAAGTAAAATTTAGGCACTGCATGATTGCAGTGTTTTTTTATTTGTCCTATAAGAAATACGGATACTCCATAATATGTTAATATAGGATAATTATCGAGAATTAATCTTGGGGTTGTAGTCATTCAGTTACTAATTATAAGTAAATGGATCCTTATGGAAGGGGGGAGAGTAACAATGACAGAAAGGGTATACTTTCACATCCCTGCAAATTTGTTGGATGGTGCTGCAATTGGAGGCAAGCTGAAAATAACTGACAGTGAGCTAATTTTCACTCCTCATATAGTTAATATACAAAGGGAATCTATAAAGATTAACATTGGGGAAATGAAAGAAGTGCAAAAAAGCAACAGCCTATTTATTGTTCCAAATAGTATGACCATCACTGGAAAGAATGAGAAAAAGTATAAATTTGTAGTGAATGAGCGAGACAGATTAATAGACCACTTAAATCAAGCGATTAGTGAGTAGATGTAAGAGTGTTTTTACGGGGAAAATTTTTGTCATCGTGAGATTCTATGTTTAATTTCGAGTTAAGTGGTTGCTATGTAATTATGCGGGGGATGAAAGGGTGAATTTTAAAAAATGAATCTGGTTATAGAAAAGGATAAAAGAGGGAACAAGCTATTAAGAATACTTTTGTATGCAATTTACATTGTATTAATCGTGGGAGCCATCCAATTTTTCTTTAATAAAAACCATTCCGATGACCACTATGGGACCATATCATTGTTAGCATTTTGGGTGCTACGGAGTTTGCATGAAATGTTGCTCTCTTTTTGGGGTGGAGACAAAAAATATGTAGCTTTTCATTTCTTGCTTGCAATGGTGGCATGGACCTTCTTGATTTATGTAGCGTTTTTTAACGCTAAAACCGAAATCGCTCATTCTAGGGATTGTTAGTCACTCAATTTGGAAATTGTATAACGGAAAGCTATAAATGCGTCCACTTTTGAAAAAAATTATTTTCAAATGAACTTTTTTCCGATTTCTGTGTCTAATAGTTAAACAAACAAAAGGGGTGTACCGGTGGAAGAGCGAGAGATTGCAAGTAAGGCAATAAAAAGAGACGAGCAGGCTTTCTTGCAATTAATGCAGGTTCATAAAGCTGCTCTTTACCGAACTGCATATGCATTTTTCCGAAACGAACATGAGTCGGTGGAAGCGATGCAGGAGGTAACGTTTAGAGCCTATCAAAAAATTCATACGGTCAGGGAACCGCAGTATGTAAAGACCTGGCTAGTTCGTATCATGATTAATTATTGCCAAGATCAGCTGAAAAAGAATAAGCGATATATATCTAATGAAGTTCTGCAGGAGTTAGGGTACAGCGAAGAGGGCCTATCCTTAGAAATAGAAGAAGCTATTTCTTCTTTATCTCCCTCGGAGCAGCAGCTCATTCATCTAAAATACTTTCAAAATACAAAAATTAAAGAGATAGCGGTAATAGAAAAAATTCCTGAGGGAACCGTAAAATCCAGATTAAACAAGGCTTTAAAATCCTTAAGGGGCTTTCTATCAGAGAAGGGGGGAGCGGGTCATGTTTGAAAAGGAAGAGAAATTGCTAAATGAATCGAAGGAACGGCTTGAGCGAATACCAGTCCCAGATGAGCTGGTAACTGCCGCTATCCAAGAGGGTTATGTAAAGGCACGTCATAAAAAGAGAAAGCGCCAAAGAATCAGCTGGGCAGTCTCTATAGCTGCAGTCCTTATGCTTACCTTTGTGACCTCTATAAGAGTTTCTCCGGCCTTTGCAAGTGCTGTTGCTACTATCCCTTGGCTGGAGCCATTTGTGGAAATGATTCAGTTAGATAAAGGCTTAGAAGAGGCAATCGAAAATGAATACTATGAAACGATGGGAATTAGCCAATCAAAGGACGGCTATACGTTTACGCTAGATGGGGTAATCGTGGATGAAACAGGTGCAGAGATTTTTTATTCATTGAAGGAGCCAGAAGGTGAAGGAACAAGTAACTTGGAGAAAATCATGTTTAAGAACGGTTCGGAGGATTTATTGAAAACCTCTAGCTATGGGTACGATCATCGCGCGGAAGAAAATAGTTCAAATAAGATTAGTGTGAACTTTAAAGAAGAGAAAAATTTAGCCTCCAAAGAGTTTACCTTAGATATAACATTAGATAATGCTAAGCAAACAAACTTTACTATTCCATTTACTTTAAAAAATGATATTAAAGAGGGGAAAGTCTATGCAATAAACGAAGAGGTTGAAATCGACGGTCAAAAAATAAAAATAAAAGAAGTGACAGTTAACCCGCTTCGCGTCGGGATCACAATACAAATCAATCCGCAAAACGACATGGAAATATTGACTATTGAAAATATGAGGCTAGAGGATGAGAATGGAGAGATTTGGGGCTCCATACGAAATGGGGTAACTGCTTTTGGTGGCTCACAAGATAAAGAAAGAACGTTCTTTTTACAAAGTAACTATTTTAGAGAGCCAAAGGAGCTATATCTAAAAATTGATAAGGTGCAGGCTTTGCCTAAGGAGGAAAGTTATTTATTGGTTGACCTCGAAAAGCAAGAAGTGTTAAATAAAATGGTGAATGATAAGGTAGAGATTTTAAAAGTTACTTCCAATGAATTAGAGTATCAAATTAATTCTACGGAGGATTTTAACTACACTTTGTTTTCCTCAGGAATAGATGCTCAAGGAAATACGGTGGATGATACATCGTCGTCAACAGTTTACAAGGATGATTATGTAACTGTTGGAACAATTTATTTTGAAACCCAGAATATTGTGAATCCAATTAAGCTGCCTTTTAGCTTTTATCCAAATTATTTAGAGGGTTCGGCTTCTATTAGAATTAAATAACAAGAAAGGCTGCCTGTTCAGGTGGCTTTTTTGTTTGTATAGCATTTACTAACTCGCCGTTACCCCTTATAGTTATAGTGTTTGATACATCAATGGAGGTAATCATGTGGGTTCTACTTTTTTAGCAATAATTATTTTTATTATCACCCTAGCACTCGTCATCTTACAGCCTAGAAAACTTGGTATCGGTTGGTCTGCATGTGGAGGAGCTATTGTTGCACTTTTAGTGGGAGTGGTAGATTTTCAAGATGTACTAGATGTAACGAGCATTGTATGGAATGCCACCCTTGCATTTATTGGGATAATCATTATCTCTCTCATACTAGACGACATTGGATTTTTTGAATGGGCTGCTTTACATGTGGCACGAATGGCAAAGGGAAATGGCCTTCGCATGTTTATATATGTGACGGTGCTTGGTGCTATCGTTTCTGCGTTATTTGCCAATGATGGTGCAGCATTGATCCTAACTCCTATCGTGTTAGCGATGGTTCGGAATTTGAATTTTACGGAGAAGATGATTTTTCCGTTTATTATAGCGAGTGGGTTTATTGCAGATACTACTTCTCTTCCATTCGTCATTAGTAATCTGGTGAACATCGTGTCCGCAGACTTCTTTGGGATTGGTTTTGTAGAATATGCTTCAAGAATGATTGTGCCGAATTTCTTCTCCTTGGGAGCAAGTATCTTGGTTCTTTACTTATTGTTCCGAAAAAGCATCCCGAAAAACTATGATGCAACAAAAGTGAAGGCACCAATGGAAGCAGTTAGAGACCGAAAGCTATTCAAATTATCCTGGTACATCTTAGCTGTCTTACTAGTTGGCTATTTCTCCAGTGAATATATCGGTGTACCTGTTTCCTTTATTGTTGGGATTATTGCTATTTTCTTTGTCCTAGTGGCTAGAAGAAGTCCGGCGATCGAAACGACGAAAATAGTAAAGGGAGCACCGTGGAATATTGTGTTCTTCTCCATAGGGATGTATGTAGTAGTCTATGGATTACAAAATGCTGGATTGACTTCGCTTCTTGCCAAGGTTATTCAAGCAGCTGCAGACCAAGGCTTATTTGCAGGAACTATGGCAATGGGCTTTATCGCTGCAATTCTTTCCTCGGTGATGAATAATCTGCCTACTGTGATGATTGATGCGTTAGCCATTGCGGAGACTTCTACCACTGGGGTAATGAGAGAGGCTTTGATTTATGCGAATGTCATCGGCTCTGATTTAGGGCCAAAGATTACGCCAATCGGTTCTCTAGCAACACTATTGTGGCTGCACGTTTTATCATTAAAAGGAGTAAAGGTCTCCTGGGGGACTTACTTTAAAGTGGGCATCGTTCTGACCGTTCCAACACTCTTTATCACATTGCTTGGTTTATATATTTGGCTGGTTGTCATCACTTAAAAAAGACGTTGATGTTATTCAACGTCTTTTTCGCTTTCTATGTATACTTTTCGGCTTTGTACTGCAACTGAAACGTCAGCACGGTGAAGAATTTCTAGTATGTTAAAGTTAATATCCTCTTTTATTTCTAAGAACTCTGCCCAAACAGTTGTGTTCGTGAAGAAATAAAGGAAGATATCATAGCCATTGTCTTTAAACTGGTCGAACTTCACAAAGATTGTCTCAGGGTGTACTCCTGGATGGTGGCTGACAAGGTCTTTAATTTCGGAGACTACCTGTTTTAGTTGGCTAGGTGTAGTATCTTGAGAAACTCTGAGCGTAAAGTTAATCTGACGTTTTCCCATCTTGCTCCAATTGGTGATAGGACCGTTAGCAATCGTCGCATTAGGCATCGTTACTAGTGCTTGAGAAAAGGTTCGAATTCTTGTGCTTCGAAACGTGATTTCCTCTACTGTTCCTTCTACATCTGGGGTTAAGATCCAATCCCCTAAGGTAAAGGGCTTTTCGATAATAATGGTTAGTCCTCCTAATAAGTGAGAAAGCGCATCCTTTGCTGCGAAGGCAATTGCAACGCCACCTAGTCCAAGGCCTGCTACAAATGTACTGACGCTATATCCAAACTGATCAGCAATCATAGAGAAGGCAATTACTATGATAATGAATCTGATTGTTTTGGAAATGAATGGTATCAGCGCATCGTCGATTCCAAGATTATATCTGACCTTCATTTTATTGAATAACACGGACGTTTCGGCAGTTAAATTGTATACTCCCCAGGCAAGCAAAATAATATAAGATGAGCTAATAAGATTTGTGAAGAACTTGTTATGCTCATTAAAATAAGGAAAGAAATTAGCTGCCGCGTAAATCCCTGCGATGATAAAAAACCATTGAAACGGTTTTTCAAAGGAAAGAAAAACATTATTTAAGAAGTCGGTAGGCGTCTTCTTACTAAGTTTTAGAAATAAATTAAAAATATATTTGGTGAATAAACCTCTTAACACGAGGAAAATTAAGAAAATACCAATGGATATCCCCAGATTGATCCAAAAGGTATTTTCTAAGAATACTGTCCAATTCATTTATACAAACCTCCTAAAAAGCCATCTTAACAAAGATAGTTAAAGAATCTAAGCAATATGCCCTCCTAATTGAGTAATTTTGAAAAAGAAAGTAGATAAGTATTCAGTTCATTTACTGGAGTGGAAAAATCTTTCTGACTCCATTCTATAAGAATTCCCATAATAGCGTTGGTTTGATAGCTTGCAAGAAATTCTAGCTGCTCTGGCGGGAATTCATCTTTAATTTCACTAAAAGAGTTCAACATTAACGAACGCACGATAGAAAACAGCTTGTAATAATATTTAATAGGGGTAGAGCCGTCAAACATAATTCGATAGAAGTTTTCATACCTTTTTATATGATGAAAGATCTTAATCATATCGGCTTCTAATTCCTGGATATGAAAGTTTGTTTGATAATAGGGCTCTTCGTAAGATACTCGTAGATCTTCTACAATTTCTTCAAAATAGCTTTCCACTACTCCATGGACATCTCTGTAGTGTAAATAGAAAGTCCCTCTATTTATATTGGCATGTCTGCAGAGTTCGGCGATATTAATAGATTCTAGGGGCTTTTTCTTTAATAGAGTTAAGAGAGCATTTCGTAAGCTTTCTTGCGTTTTTAGAATGCGTAGATCTGTTTTCATATTTCCCTCCATAACTAATGAACAGTATCTATAAGTATGTCTAGTAATGAACAGTTTGATAGTTTTGTGTTGTTTGTATTCTTTCAACTTATCTAGTATAATTTTAATTGAACACATGTTCAATAAAATGTTCTCTTGAGGAGGCAAAACAATGAAATTACAAGACAAAGTAGCTATCGTAACAGGTGCCGCATCTGGTATGGGAAAAGCAATTGCAGAAGGTTATGCAGCAGAAGGTGCTAAGGTTGTCGTATCAGACATGAACCTGGAAGGTGCGAAAGCGGTTGCAGAAGCTATTACAGCAAATGGTGGAACAGCATTTGCAATAGACACAAACGTAACGAAAGACGAAGACTTAAACCGTTTATTTGATGAAACGATTAACACATACGGTAAATTAGATATTTTAGTAAACAACGCTGGTATTATGGATGGCATGGAACCAGTAAATGAAATTTCGGATGCACGCTGGGATATGATATTCGCAGTAAATACAACATCTGTTATGAAAACAATGCGTAAAGCGACAGACCTGTTCTTAGAGCAAGGTAGCGGTGTCATTGTCAACAATATCTCTGCTGGTGGACTTTATGGAGGCCGTGCTGGAGCAGCATACACAGCTTCTAAGCATGCAGTAGTTGGTTTAACAAAAAATACAGCATTCATGTTTGCTGACAAAGGAATCCGTTGTAACGGTATAGCTCCAGGAGCAGTAATGACGAACATTTCAGCTTCTATGACAAATATCAGTCAATACGGCGCTGGTAAACAACAACTTGGTATGGCATTGAACCCACGTGCTGGACAACCAGAAGAAATTGCGAAACTTGCAATTTTCTTAGGCTCAGACGATGCAAGCTTTATCAATGGTGTAGTAGTAACTGCTGATGGCGGCTGGACTACTTACTAATATAAGATTTAAACCACTGAAGGATTCCTTCAGTGGTTTTTTTCGTTTATGGGATGTTGCTTGGTGGGGATAGGCTACGGAGTTACTCTCGTTCGATGGGGTGTTACTCTCGGATAGAGAAGGTTTACTCTCGTTTAACCGGAGTTCTCTCTCGGATAGACCAACTTTATTCTCGTTCGGGCGATTTACTCTCGTTCGACCATATTTTATTCGCGGATAGCCAGAATTTACTCTCGGTTAAGAATGGTGGTGGGGCAAGGCCAATGTCCGCTAGGGTAAGTTGTGGCGTTACTCTCGTTCGATAGGAGGTTACTTTCGGATAGGGGAGGATTATTCTCGTTTAACCGGAGATATCTCTCGGATAGCCAAGATTTACTCTCGAATAATTCACGCTATATTTTTGTATAGGTGAAACCTTTAGGAGGATCCCTCGTATAACATGTATACCTTCTAAATGGAGGATTTTCTGTTGTGGTGCATCACTCAGATTTTATATTTAGAGACAATACAATTATAGTGTTAATAGGTAGTAAAAGTTAAAATCATTCGATAAAGGGAGAGTTTGCAATGGAAATTTTAAGAAGATTTCGCGATATTATGTCAAGCAATATTAATGCCTTATTAGATAAGGCTGAGGACCCTGAAAAAATGATCGATCAATATTTACGTGATTTAAATAAAGACCTAGGAAAAGTAAAATCCGAGACTGCAACCATTATGGCTGCTGAAAAACGTGCGACTCGTGAGCTTGAGGAGTGCCAAGCTGATATTACAAAGATGCAGAACTACGCAGTGAAGGCTCTAGAGGCGGGAAATGAAAATGATGCTAGAAAGTTCCTTAGCAAAAAAGCCGAGTACACGGCGAAGGAAGCTGATTTAAAAACAGCGAAGGAGCTTGCTTCTGCAAACACTGTACAGATGAGACAAATGCATGACAAGCTTGTTTCCGATATCGGAGAGCTGGAATCAAGAAGATCTATATTAAAAGGGAAAGCTTCTGTTGCTAAAACGCAAAAGAGGGTAAATGAATTTACTTCCTCTATGGGTGGAGCAAGTCGTTCTATGTCTGCTTTTGATAAGATGGAAGCTCGGATCAACCAGGAGCTTGATGAAGCAAATGCATTGGCGGAGCTAAATAAAGGAGCTGGAGAGGACATAAATGACCTGGCTGCCAAATATGATACGGATTCTAAGGTAGAGGATGAGCTTGCAGCGCTTAAAGCTCAAGTGAATGTAGATGATGAGCTGGAAGCACTGAAGGCTCAAGTCAATTCAAAAGAGCAATAGAACTATTTTTAGACTGCAACGGTTGTTGCAGTCTATTCAATAGAAAGGGAGAGAATGAGGATGATCATCCAATATAAATGTCCGAACTGTGGAGCTGATATGGAGTTTGACAGTACTTCAGGTATGTTATCCTGCCCGAGCTGTGGAAGAAAAGATAATATTGATACATTTTCTGAGGAGAATATAAAGGCAGCGTTCTCGGAGGATGAAGCGAAGCAGTATAATTGCAATAACTGTGGAGCGGTGGTCATTACAGATGCAGATACGACTGCTACCAGCTGCAGCTTTTGTGGTGCAGCGGTTGTACTTGGAGACAGGCTGACAGGAGAATTGGCTCCGGCCAAGGTTATTCCCTTTTCTATCAATAAGGAGCAGGCTATGGAGGCCTTTCGGAAATGGTGTAGAAATGGTCGACTAACGCCTAAAGGATTTATGTCTGCTGACAGGATAAAAGGGATTACGGGTATCTATGTGCCTTTTTGGATGTACGATTTGGACAGTTCAGCAAAGGTTAGTGCACTTGCTACAAGGGTGAGGACCTATACGAGAGGCGAATATATTTACACAGAAACAAAGTTTTATGATGTGTATCGAGATATTGACCTCAGCTATGTAAAGGTGCCGGTTGATGCATCTGAAAAATTGGATGATGTGTTAATGGATAAGCTGGAGCCGTTTGATTACAGCAACTTAAAAGATTTTAAAACTCCCTATTTAGCTGGATATATTGCGGAAAAATACAATTACACGGATGACGAGTTATTACCAAGGATCCAAGAAAAAGTAGAACCATACATAGACAACTACGTTAGATCTACGATAGCTGGCTACTCCTCCGTGAATTACAAGACAAAACAAATTCAGACGAATAAGAAGAATGCCTATTACGTTCTGCTGCCAATTTGGATGGTTTACTATGATTATGGTGACAAGGAGCACATTTTTGCGATGAATGGGCAAACTGGTAAGGTAGTAGGGAAGCCACCAATCAGTGGGGCGAAGGTCGCTGGCTGGTTTAGTGGTATTGCTGCAGCATCCTTTGTTGTACTGAAAGGAATTTCGCTTGCGATGGGAGGCGATTTGTGGTGAAAAAATATGCTATAACGCTGCTTACTTTTATTATTCTATTTATTCCCTTTGGGGCTACCAAGGCTTTAACGCCAGAACGCTATGTCTTTGATGATGCGGGAATATTATCTTCGCAAGAAGTAGAGCTGTTGGAGCAGCTTGCAAAGGAATATAGCGTTAAGAATGAGACTGATTTTATCATCATTACTAGAGATGGTGGACAACAATTACAGTCATACATGAGCGACTTTGCGGATGAATTTGCTGTAGGCTATGGAACTGAACCAAACGGTAGTGCAGCTATGGTTGGTATAGATGTGGATAAGGAAAATCGGGATGTTGTATTAATGGGTTTTGAGAAGGCTGAAGAATATCTAGATAATAATAGGATGGCTCAAATACAGGAGATGATAATTCCAGCTTTATCAGAGGGAAGGTATTATGATGCTTTCCAACAATTTATCCTAACTGCCGATGAATATATGCAGACCTTACCGGAATCCAATAATATCCTGCATAAGTGGTGGTTTCAAGTAGGGGCTGCCTTGCTTATTGCTTGTATAGTAGTCGGCTCTATGGTGTATAACTCTGGTGGAAGGGTAACAGTAAATAGCCATACCTATCTTAATCAAAACAATGTAAGAGTAAATAGTAAGAGAGATGTCTTTGTTAATCAGACTGTCACGAAAGTTCGTAAGCCTTCCAATAAAAGTGGTGGGGGAGGCGTAACAGGTGGTGGAAGATCGTTTAGTGGAAGCAGTGGGAAATTCTAATGCCTTCTTAAATGTGTAAGAGAAAGGAATGAGGAAATGTCTTTTTTTAGAGGTCAGTTTTCAGATGTAGTCGAGTGGAAAGAATTTAGAGAAGATATGATTTTTTGGAAATGGAATAACTCCGAGATTAAAAAAGGAAGTAAGCTGTTTATTCGTCCAGGTCAGGATGCGATATTCTTTAATAGCGGCCGTATTGAAGGGATATTTGAGAATGAGGGCGAGTATGATATTGAGTCTCAAATCATTCCTTTCCTTTCTACTTTAAAAGGATTTAGATTTGGGTTTAATAGTGGGATGCGTGTCGAGGTTCTCTTTGTTAATACAAAGGAATTTACAGTGAAGTGGGGAACGAGAAATCCTATTAATATCCCGACTCCACAGCTTCCAGGAGGCATGCCAATCCGTGCAAATGGAACCTTTAACTTTAAAATAAACGACTATGTGGCGCTAATTGACAGGGTTGCAGGAGTGAAAAACACCTATGTGGTGGAGGACGTAAAAATCCGAATTACGTCTATTCTGGATCAGCTACTTATGAAATGGATTAGCCGTGAAGGAAAGGATATGTTTAATTTACAAGCCAATGCTTCAGATATAGCTAAAGGTATTCAAGATGATTTAGATATGGAAATCATGGATCTCGGGATGAAGATTACGGGCTTCAACATAATGAGCTTTAATTATCCACAGGAAATCCAAGATATGATCACGAAAAATGCTTCTCATGGCATGATTGGTGATCTGTCTAAATATCAGCAGGTTTCGGTGACGGATGCGATGGCATCGGGTAAGCTTTCGGGCTCAGGTGCCGCTTCCGATATGGCTGGTATGATGATGGGGATGAATATGGCGAATGAAATGATGAAAAACATGAACCAATCTAATCCTTCGAATTCGTCCAGTAATCAACAATCAGGCCAAGCAAATCCACCAAGTGGAGGGCAAATGCCGAATTTCTGCCCGAACTGTGGACAAAAAACGACGGGTGCAAACTTCTGTCCGAACTGTGGACAAAAGTTGGTATAACAAAAAGAGTGTAGACGGAATAACATGTCTACACTCTTTATATTTTTTATGTCAGGAACGTGCTGATGCTGCATTTTAAGTATATCCAGCTCCAGCATTTGCGCTTTTCTTATTTGTCGTCTAGTTTTAAACCCTTTAGTAGCTCTGCAAATGCGTTATTCACAGGCTCTTCTTGTTGTTGCTGTTTCAAGTATTTTTGAACAGTACGTTTATCCACTTTTCCACTGCCTTCTTTTTTACGGCGAGCCTCAAAGGCAGATAATTTTTCGCGATGTCCACATTTACATGTGAAGATTTGGCCCTCGCCTTCACCTCGAAGCTCCATTTTCTTTTTACATTGTGGGCAGCGTGCGTTCGTCACACGTGCTACATTCTTACGGTGACCACATTCACGGTCCTGGCAGACAAGCATTTTGCCCTTTTTGCCGTTTACCTCAAGCATTGGTTTTCCACAGTCCGGGCAAGATTTAGTGGATATATTATCATGCTTATATTTTTTATCACTAGATTTAATATCTGCAACAATTTCCTTCGTGTGCTTCTTCATTTCATTAATAAAAACTTCTTTTTTCAGCTTTCCTTTTGCAATTAACTCTAGCTTTTGCTCCCATTCTGCCGTTGTAGCAGGTGATTTTAACTCATCTGGGACAAGGTCAAGCAGCTGGCGACCTTTAGAAGTAATATAGATATCCTTGCCACCACGCTTTTCAATTAAAAAGGAGTTAAATAACTTGTCTATAATGTCCGCTCTTGTAGCAACAGTCCCTAATCCCCCGGTAGACTTTAACGTTTCTGCTAGCTTCTTATCATTCGTTTCCATGTATTTCGTTGGATTCTCCATTGCTGACAGCAGCGTAGCCTCTGTAAAACGTGCAGGTGGCTTTGTTTGGCCAGAGGTTTGCATAATGAGCTTCGTCTTTAACACTTGTCCTTTTTCAATGCGTGGAAGGATTTGTTCCTTCACATCATCAGATGCATCGTCGTCATCAAAGCGGTTTTCATAAACCTCTTTCCAGCCTGCTTGAAGAATGGTTTTTCCTCTAGCAATGAATTTTTCTCCATTGATTGTAGCTTGTAATGTTAACTGTTCATATTCGTGAGGTGGGTAGAGAACTGCTAGGAATCTCTTTACTACTAGGTCATAAATTTTTCTCTCTTTGTCTGTGAAAGCGGAGAAATTGACATAGCCTTCTGTGGGAATAATTGCATGGTGATCTGAAACCTTGCTATCATCCACAAATGCTTTTGTTGCTTTAACTGGCTTAGCTAACAGCTTGTTGGCAAGCGTACGATATTCTCCAACAGCACATGCCTTTAAGCGCTCTGGAATTGTACTAACAATATCAGAAGAAAGGTATCTTGAGTCCGTTCTTGGATATGTCAGTACCTTATGCTGCTCGTAAAGCTTTTGCATGATGTTTAATGTTTCTTTCGCTGAGTATCCAAACATTTTATTCGCATCACGTTGCAGCTCGGTTAAATCATAGAGAGCAGGTGCATAGGATTTTTTCGCTTTTTTATCGATAGAAACGACTGTAGCGTCTTTCTTGCCAAGCCCTTTAACGATGTCGTCGACTTTCTCTTTGTTAAAGCTTCGGCTATTTCCATTCCCGTCCTGCCAGGTTAGCTTTAAGTCATTTTCTGTTTGTGCTTCAATTCCATAATACGTCTGAGGCTTAAAGTTTTTAATTTCATCCTCACGTGCAGCAACCATCGCGACAGTAGGGGTCTGAACACGTCCACAGTTCAGCTGGGCATTAAATCGCGTAGTAAGTGCTCGGGTAGCGTTTAAACCGATATACCAATCTGCTTCTGATCTAGCAACTGCGGAAGCATACAGATTTTCATATGCCTTACCTGGCTTTAGATTTTGAAAGCCGTCCTTAATTGCTTTGTCAGTGACTGAAGATATCCACAGACGTTTCACTGGCTTATTTATCTTTGCCTTTTCAATTATCCAGCGGGCAACAAGCTCTCCTTCACGTCCTGCGTCAGTCGCAATAATAATTTCATTTACATCTCCGCGAGTCAGCTGGCTCTTTACCGCGTTATATTGTTTCCCTGTTTGCTTCATCACAACTAATTTTAAGCGCTCTGGAAGCATAGGAAGGTCCTCTAAATTCCATGTTTTATATTTCACGTCGTAGGCTTCTGGGTCAGCTAAAGTAACTAGATGTCCAAGCGCCCAAGTGACGATATATTTATCTCCTTCTAAAAAACCGTTTCCTTTTTTCGTGCATTTTAGAACCCTAGCTATGTCACGAGCTACGGAAGGCTTTTCAGCAATTACAATACTTTTTGCCATCGATTAACATCCTTTCATCTTACCTTATGATAACTATAGCATATTGGCTTGTTTCGTTTATAAATCTTTGATTACTGATAATTTCACTCACCTGTATTCAGTAACAGAGAACAATATGTTACATACTGCTCGACATCATCCTGACATAATTGGATAGTATAATGGCGGGAAAACTATACTAACAATAAAAATAGAAGGATCGGATCAATAAATGGCAAAGATTTTGATTGTGGAGGACGAGTTTGCTATTAGTCAAGTGCTCAAGGCTTATTTAGAAAAGCATCAATTTGAAGTGATTCAATGCTTTTCAGGGGCAGATGCCATAGATACCTTTAATCAGGAAAACCCCAAACTAATACTTTTAGATGTGATGCTTCCTGGGAAAAGTGGGTGGACCATTCTAAAGGAGATACGTAAATATAGCGATTGCCCGATTATTATGCTGACTGCTCTGGGAGAGGTTCAGAATAGACTGGAGGGCTTTGAAAAGGGTGCAGATGATTATATTCCAAAACCATTTGATGGAGAGGAAGTAGTTGCTAGAGTGAGAGCAGTACTCAAACGTTCCCAAATGGAGGAGAGCTCTAAAAAGTCGTTTGGTTGCATGCAGGTTGACTTTGAAGGACATGCCGTTTACCTAGCAGGAAGACTAATTGATTTAACGCCTAGAGATTTATCCTTACTGTTATTTTTAGCAAGACATCCAAATAAAACATTTACTCGAGACCAGCTCATAGAGCATGTATGGGGCTGGGAGTATGAGGGAAGTGACCGAGCAGTGGATTTAGCAGTGAAAAGACTTCGCAAGGCATTAGCTGAATGGCCATCAGAAGATGGAGAAATTAGGACATTACGAGGATTGGGGTATCAGTTCCATGTCACGTCCTATTAAACGCGTTTCTCTTTTGGCTTACTGGACAAGGAGCTATGTATTAACTTTACTTATAGGATTACTACTTGTTTCTTTGATTTCTGCGTTGTGGATACGCCATACGACAATCGAGTATCGATTAGATATGATGGAATTTATGGCGGATGAGATGGTGCATCGGTTAACGCATGCAGACAATTCTTTTTCCGAGAGCATCATTCCTCCGGAGGGAATTAATCGAGAGCATTTCAGGTACCGAGAGATTGAGCCGATCATGTATTTAGTCAATATGGAAGGGAATATCGTATCAACGAATCGGCCTTTTCCCATAAGGAATCCAGGGATGTTTCAAGGACAGCTAGAGGATAATGAAGACACCCAAATTTTCACTTCTACGGAGGATCAACAGGACTATTATGTAGTGAAGAGAAAAGTGGAAATAGGCGAAAAGCAAATTGGCTGGGTGCTCATGGTGGAATCCAAGGATAGACTGACAAAGATTGATCGGGAATATGGGCAGCTTGCCATTTTAATTATCACGCTTGGAATACTGGGCTGGGGAGCTATTTATTTTCTATCAAGGAGACTATCTCGACCTATCAAACAAGTTGCAGTAGCTGCTCAGAAGGTACAAGATGGCGATTATGAGATAAACCTACCCGCTCATATAAAGGAAAAAGAGGTCTATGAATTGGTATCCTCCTTTAAAGAGATGACGAGTAGACTGGAACAGCTTGAAAAAACACGGACAGAGCTGTTAGCAGGGGTTACGCATGAATTAAAAACTCCTGTAACCGCGATAAACGGTCTGCTGCAAGCCATACAGGATGGTGTGGTAACCGGCAAGGAAGCAGAGGACTTTTTACAGTTGGCACTGAAAGAAACAACCAAAATGAAAACAATGGTTGGTGATTTACTAGCTTTTAATTCATTTGCAGTCGATGCAGTCCCTGTTCAACTAAACAGCTATTCTGTCAATCAAATCATTCAAGACGCTGTTTTACATTGGAACGCGGCACATGATAGGGAGCCGAAGCCAAAGATTGACCTGTTGATAAAGGATACCGAGGTACAAGCCGATCTTGTACGAGTGCAACAGATTATTAGTAATCTACTCACGAATGCAGAGCAGGCTGCCTCAGGTCCAGTGGCTATCTCCTTATTGCTTCAAGAAGCAGACTCCGTAGTTTCAGTTTTTATTAGAGATACAGGAAGTGGCATCCCAAAAGAAGAGCAAGCTTTTATATTTGAACGATTTTTCCGTGGAGAAAATAAAAAATACGCTATTCGAGGTCTTGGGCTCGGCTTGTCATTAAGCAAAATGATGGCTCAATCAATGGGGGGAGATCTTTTCTTAGTGGAAAGCTCTCCAGAAGGGACCTGCTTTGAGCTTCAGTTAAAGAAGGTAGAAGGGGAAAAGTAAATTCTTTTAACACCATGAACCAAGCGTTCATGGTTTTTATTGTTGGAAAAAATGGTGGTTTCCTTGACATCTTACTGACACATAGAAAGTTTATAGTGTGAATTGTAATAGATGATGGAAAGGAACTTAGAGATGAAGACAAATTTGAAAAGACAATTTGCCATGGTCGGGATAGCTATTACGGTGTTGGTGACTGGCTGTTCTAATGGTACTTCCTCAAGCGTAGCAACAGTAAACGGTGAAAAGATATCGCAGGATGAATTAAATGAAGCAATGCTGAGCCTTTATGGGAACGAAGTATTAAATACATTAATTTCAAATAAAGTAATCGAGCTTGAGGGAGAGAAAGAAAAGATAGAAGTGACAGAAGAGGAAATACAAGCCGAGCTGGATGAGTTAATCGAGATCTATGGAGGAGAAGAGTCCTTTCAAGCAATTATAGAATCTAATAATCTAAGCGAAGAAATGTTCCGTGAAGATATTCGAATTTATAAGCTAACCTCGAAATTGATGGAAAAGGAAATAGACATAACGGACGAAGATATTTCCACCTATTTTGAGGAAAACAAATCATCCTTTGACCAACAGGAGCAAGTAGAAGCAAGTCATATTTTGGTTGAGGACGAAGCGACTGCGAAAGAAATAAAACAAAAGCTTGATAATGGAGACGATTTTGCAGAGCTTGTAAAAGAATTTTCAACTGATGTGGCCTCTGCAGAAAGTGAAGGAGAGCTTGGATATTTTGCAAAAGGCGATATGGTAGAAGAATTTGAAACAGCAGCTTTCGGAATGGAGATAAACGAAATTAGTGACCCTGTTAAAACCGAATATGGATATCATATTATTAAGGTAACAGATAAGAAAGAAGCAAAAGAAGCTACTCTTGAAGAAGTGAAAGAGGAAGTAAGAGAAGTAATTCTCGAAAGTAGAATAAATGAGGAATATTCTTCTTGGCTAACTGCCCTTCTGGAGGAATATGAAATTGAAAACACGTTAGAAATATAATAATAATGGCCTCTCTGAGAAATCGGAGAGGTTTTTTATATGGTATTAGTTCGGCCAATAGAGTGTTAATGTTGAGAAATTTGGCGTTACATAAAGGAATCGAGATTAATATTTTTTGCCTACTTTGATTTTTGTCCTACTTTTTTGGGGAAGAGAAACTAAAGCAGTATAAATTCTTATTTTATTGAGAAATTATAAATAAGACATTCTGTCCCTATATAATCTGATAATTTAGAGGACTTAAATCTTGCATACCCCTATTAGGTATAATATGATGGAGATAGAGGATAGGAGGTTGATTGCTTGGATAATGTATTAGATGACAGCACTTTATTAACGGAAGAGTTGTCTTGTAGGAAAAGTCACCATCCGGACCATGTGAAAAAGGACCTGACCAACCGTTTAAATCGTATTGAAGGCCAGATCAGAGGAATAAAGGGAATGGTAGAAAAGGATGTTTATTGTGATGATATTATTACCCAACTTTCAGCTACCCAATCAGCATTAAATAGCGTGGCAAAGGTTCTTCTGCAGGGACATCTTAAGGGATGTGTGGCAGATCGACTGTCTGAAGGTGATGAAGAAGTGTTAGATGAGCTTTTGGTTACTATACAAAAATTAATGAGAAAATAATAGGAGGAATCGTTTATGTTAAATCAAGTTACATTACAGGTACAAGGAATGTCATGTGGTCACTGTGTAAAGACTGTGGAAACAAATGTAGGAGGCCTAGATGGCGTTGAGCAAGTAAAAGTATATCTGGAATCCGGAAAAGTAGACGTTTCCTATGAAGAAAACAAAGTGTCTCTTAATAAAATCAAGGAAACAATTGATGAGCAAGGATACGATGTTCTATAAAATTTGAGAGCTGGAATAAATGAATCCCTTTTATTCATCAAGAATAGAAGGGATTTCCTCTCGTATTGGGGAATTGAGTTTGGGGTTACTGGTGGCTTACTTTCGAATTGCCGGCTGCTGGATTTATTCTCGGTTAGGGAGACAATACTCTCGTTTACTTGGGATTTAATCTCGTTCGGGGGAACTTTACTCTCGGATAGACAGCTTTTATTCTCAAAAAGTCGATTTACTCTCATTCGGAGGTATTTATTCTCGGATAGCCAGGATTTACTCTCGGATAGGATGGTAGGGAGTGCATGGCCAAAGTTGGCTTGTGTCACTTGATAATCGGCTGCTGGGTTTATTCTCGGTTAGAGAGACAATACTCTCGTTTACTCGGGATTTACTCTCGTTTGGGGGAACTTTACTCTCGGATAGAGTATTTTTATTCTCAAAAAGTCGATTTACTCTCATTCGGAGGGGATTTACTCTCGGATAGCCAGGATTTACTCTCGGTTAGGATGGTAGGGAGTGGGAGTGCATGGCCAATGTCCGCTTGTGTCGCCGATAGCCGGCTGCTGGGTTTACTCTCGGTTAGGGAGACAATACTCTCGGTTACTCAGGATTTACTCTCGTTTGGGGGAACTTTACTCTCGGATAGATTACTTTTATTCTCAAAAAGTCGATTTACTCTCACTCGGAGGGGATTTATTCTCGGATAGCCAGGATTTACTCTCGGATAGGATGGTAGGGAGTGCATGGGCAATGTCCGCTTGTGTCGCTAGATAGCCGGCTGCTGGGTTTATTCTCGGTTAGAGAGACAATACTCTCGTTTACTCAGGATTTACTCTCGTTTGGGGGAACTTTACTCTCGCATAGAGTACTTTTATTCTCAAAAAGTCGATTTACTCTCATTCGGAGGGGATTTATTCTCGGATAGCCAGAACTTACTCTCAGTTAGCTGAACTTTAATCTCGAATGAGCAGGCAATGAACAGGCAGAGGTGCTTGTATTTTTTATTCAAATTTTTATACCCCCTACCTGTATAGGAAAGGTGATGGCAATGAGCAATCAAGGAAAACAAGCGAGCTTCAAGGTTACAGGGATGACCTGTGCGGCATGTGCAGCTCGTATTGAAAAAGGGTTAAATAGAATGGATGGCGTGCAGGAGGCAAATGTCAATCTGGCGCTTGAAAAGTCTGTAGTGCAGTATGACCCAGAAAAGATAACCGAACTAGAGCTAGAAAAGAAGATACAAGATTTGGGCTATGATGTGGTGAAGGAGAAAAAAGAGTTTGCTATAACGGGGATGACCTGTGCAGCGTGCTCAGCTCGAATAGAAAAAGGGCTAAATCGAATGCCTGGAGTTTCTCGAGCGTCTGTCAATCTGGCGTTAGAGCGTGCAACGGTTGAATTCAATCCCTCTGAACTCTCTGCTGCTGAGATTATTCAAAAGGTAGAGAAGCTCGGTTATGGAGCGGTGGATCAATCAGAAGAAAAGGAAACAGTAGATCATCGTGAGCTAGCAATACAAAAGCAACAAAGGAAATTTATCTTTTCATTAATCTTATCATTACCATTGCTATGGACAATGGTCGGTCATTTTTCGTTTACCTCCTTTATTTACATGCCGGATATCTTAATGAATCCATTTGTTCAAATGGCATTGGCAACGCCAGTACAATTTATCATCGGCTGGCAGTTCTATGTAGGTGCTTACAAGGCGCTAAAAAATAAAAGTGCCAATATGGACGTACTAGTCGTACTCGGAACATCTTCTGCTTATTTTTATAGTGTATACCAAGCGTTCCGACATATCGGAGAGCATCATGCCGCACAGCTTTATTTTGAAACAAGTGCTGTTTTGCTGACGCTTATTATTTTAGGAAAGCTATTTGAGGCAAAAGCTAAAGGTCGCTCATCGGAGGCTATTAAAAAGCTTATGGGCTTGCAGGCAAAAACTGCATTGGTTTTTAGAGATGGAAAAGAATTAGCGATTCCAATAGATGAAGTATTAGTAGGAGATGTGCTTCTAGTAAAACCCGGAGAAAAAATCCCTGTGGACGGAGAAATGCTAGAAGGAAATAGTGCAGTCGATGAATCTATGCTGACTGGTGAAAGTATTCCTGTGGATAAGAAAAAAGGAGATTCCTTATTCGGATCTACCATAAATACGAACGGTTTTATTAGAATGAAAGCCACAAAGGTCGGCCGAGATACAGCACTTGCACAAATTATTAAGGTTGTAGAGGATGCACAAGGCTCGAAGGCGCCGATACAGCGTCAAGCTGATAGAATCTCTGGCATATTTGTCCCAATTGTAGTAGGAATTGCGGTCATTACATTTTTAGTCTGGTTCTTTATTGTCAGCCCTGGAGAATTTACTCCAGCGCTCGAAGCATTAATTTCCGTGCTAGTGATTGCGTGTCCGTGCGCGCTAGGTCTTGCAACGCCAACCTCCATTATGGCTGGCTCGGGTAGAGCAGCAGAGTTCGGAATTTTGTTTAAGGGTGGAGAGCATCTGGAGCAAACGCAGCAAATCCAAACGGTTGTCCTAGATAAGACAGGTACCGTGACTAATGGAAAGCCTATGTTAACAGATATCGTCCCTGCAAGTGGTTGGAGTAATGAGAAATTTCTTGCATATGTGAAAGCTGCTGAGAAGCAATCAGAGCATCCACTAGCACAAGCAATTGTAGCTGGAGCTCCAGATAGCGCATTACAGGCAGAGGAATTCGAAGCAATACCGGGCTATGGAGTGAAGGCGACAATCCAAGGCAAGTCTGTATTAGTGGGTACTAGAAAGCTTATGCTTCAGCATGAAATAGACATACAAGAAGTCATTAGTGATATGGAAGCTCTAGAGAATCAAGGGAAAACAGTTATGCTTGCAAGCGTTGACGGAAAATATGCAGGCATGCTTGCAGTTGCAGATACAATGAAGGAATCGTCCCAACATGCGATTGAACGCCTACTTAATATGGGTATAGAGGTTGTAATGATTACTGGTGATAATAAACGCACAGCTGCAGCTATTGCGAAAGAAGCCGGTATTAAACATTATATAGCCGAGGTATTGCCAGAGGGGAAAGCGGAAGAAATTAAAAAATTGCAAGCTTTAGGCAAAAAGGTTGCAATGGTTGGTGATGGTATTAATGATGCTCCAGCTCTAGCAGTAGCAGACATCGGAATGGCTATTGGAACAGGAACAGATGTTGCAATGGAGGCTGCAGATATTACATTGATTCGAGGCGATTTAAACAGTATTGCAGATGCAATTATGATGAGTCGTAAAACAATGGCTAATATTAAACAGAATCTCTTTTGGGCATTTGCATATAATACGCTTGGAATTCCAATTGCCGCAATAGGATTGTTAGCTCCTTGGGTTGCCGGAGCCGCGATGGCATTTAGCTCTGTGTCCGTTGTTTTAAATGCGTTAAGGCTACAAAGAGTGAAGCTTTAAGGAGGAGATATAATGAAAAAATGGACGTTACTATTACTAATTGGTCTATCCTTATCTATCAGTGCATGCAATGACGAAACACAGGAGTCGGAGGAGAGCACAGATCATCAGGCTCACATGAACCATGAGACGGATGGAGGAGAGGCACCGGAGGGAATGAAGGCTGCTGCTGACCCAGCATTTCCTATAGACAGTGAGGTAATAGTCAATGCGGACCATATGCCGGGCATGGATGGTGCTGAAGGAAGAGTCACTGGAGCCTTTGATACCACAACCTATTCAGTAACTTATACTTCCTCGGATGGCGAGAAGGTAGAAAACCACAAATGGGTTGTTCAAGAAGAGCTGAAAAATGCTGAGCAAGCATATGAGGTTGGAGATACAGTGGAGCTGCTAGCTTCTCATATGGAAGGGATGAAAGGGTCAATAGCCACGATTGACACAGTGGAAAAGGAAACTGTGTACATGATTGACTTGACTACCACAGATGGGCAAAAAATGAAGAATCATAAGTGGGTATTGGAAAGTGAGTTATCAGCCAAATAACAAGATGTTTGAGTCCTCTCTAACAGGGAAAATGGCTAATGGATAGCATTTACGCAAGGAGGAGAGGAACATGAACAACCAATACGAAGCTTGTATTAAAGCATGCCAGGAATGCTTAGAGGCGTGTAATAATTGTTTTGATGCTTGCTTAAGTGAAGAACATGTGAAGATGATGGCGGAATGTATTCGGCTAGACCGGGAATGTGCAGACATTTGCGGCTTTGCTGTGCAAGCCATGACAAGAAACAGTCCATTTGCTAAGGATATTTGTAAGCTATGTGCAGAGATTTGTCAGCGCTGCGGTGACGAATGTGCGAAGCACGACCATGACCATTGTCAAAGATGTGCGGAGGCTTGTTACAAATGTGCCGAGGCTTGCCGTAACATGGCGGCTTAATAACAAAACATATGGAAGACTACTCGTATACTCGGGTAGTCGTTTTTATTTTATCGGTTTGGGGAGAATAGCGAGATGGGTAGGGTATGAGGTTAGATGGAATAAAAAAAGATGGGCTTATTAAAGCCCATCTCATTTCACTTACTAGGAATCTAGTTTTCTATGCTGTTCAAATGTACCGTTATCTAATAAGTCAAAGGCTTCTTGTAATGGTATTTTTAACATTGGTGCTAATGTTTTCATGTAATCGGTTGTAATATGGTTATCGTCTCGATAAACGATAATGTTACCAATTACCGAATAACATTTTTCTTCATCACAGAAGTAGTCCGATAAATCTGCAAAGTACACGTTGTCTGGAATACCAGGTGTATTATCCCACGGTGCAACTTCAGATAATGCATCATCACGTGCTACGGAGCATTCGGATACGTCTACTACACGCTCTAAGCACTCTGGAGTTTTCTCATCCATCCTCGGGTTGTCACGAATTCCGAAAATATGTGTGTATCCATCAAGTGCCTTCCACTGATTAACAAACCCTTGTGGAATCACTTCCTCATCATTCGTCGTACTCGGAGCAAAAACTAAATCTGGTGGATCCTGCTTTAATATCTCAATTAAATTTTCATTCCAAGCCAAACATGCATCTGATGGAAGAAAATTTGAATTTGGATCTGGCGTTGTAAAGCGACAACCATCATGACTGTAAAGGTCAATTTGGAAGTTCATTTCTTCAGCTAAAATCTCCAATGCTGGCATCCAATGCCCTGAATGTGAGCCACCGACAACAGCAACCGTATAATCTGGATTTTCGGTAGCCCCGAAGTGACAAATACGTACTTCCTCTAAATTACGTGATAAGCATTTTCTCATACTATAAAACTCAGGGATGTCTTCTTTTAATGTTAAAAGGGACGGGATTAATTCTACCTCCTCTTCTAACTCTATATCTTCATACAAAACGCGAGCACCCGGATAATCTTTTGACGAGACAGTAGTGCTTGCCTCTTCTTTTTCAGAACTTACATATTGAGAAAAACCAAATGCCATCGCAACAACGAGTAGCAATAACGTTGTCAAAGTTTCATATAACTTAAATTTATTAAGCTTTATATCTAAACTGCGAATTGGGATCTCTATTAAATGTGTAGAAATATAAGATAAGACGAATGTAGCTAATAGGATGAGCGCGCCATGTGTAAGCGGAACATCTTGTGTCTCGAAAGCTGTTTGATAGAAAATTAGTAAAGGCCAATGCCATAGATAGAATCCATAAGTTAGGCCACCTAAAAAGACGAATATCTTACGACCTAAAAATTTATCGATACCAAGACTTGTACTATTTTCGGAGGCTACTATAATTAATAACACGCCAGAAATAGGCACTAATGCTAAGTAGCTTGGAAAAACAGTGGACACCGGTAGAACTATACCTGTTAAACAAATGATGAAAATCCCTATCCATCCTGCTACAGTGCTAATATATCTGTTTATTCGTAAGTATGGTAGCAATAGTGCAAAGATACCGCCAATGCTAAATTCCCATAAACGTGCAAACGTATCAAAGTACGCCCATGGTTGGTTGGTACCAGTTTTATAAATCGAATAACTGATTGATATTACGAATAACACGGATAATACTGTTAAAAGCGTCTTACGAAGTGGTGTCTTCAGAATGACACGAGCTAACATAAATGAAAAGACAACGATAAGTGGACAGATAATATAGAACTGTCCTTGTACCGATAGCGACCAAAAATGTTGCAAGGGACTTGTCGCATTATCACGAGCCAAATAATCAACTGAATCGATTGCTAAACGCCAGTTCTCAAAATAAAATGTGGAAGCAAATATATGGGAAACAAGTGATTCCCATTGGACTTTTGGAATAATAAAGACCGCAGAAATACCTACCACTAGCGTAACGAATAATGCTTGTGGAAATAGTCGTTTTGCTAATCCCACAATAAAATGAACAAAACCTATACTTCCTGTCCTTTCAACTTTCGACAGTAAGGAAGTAGTAATTAAAAATCCAGAAAGTACAAAAAATACATCTATGCCACCAGAAACTCTCCCTAACCAAATATGGTAAATCGCTACAAGTAATGTAGCTACTGTACGCACTCCTTCTATTTCTGGTCTATAGCGTTTTGTGGGAATTTTTAAATCCTTCATATCTTAAACCTTCTTTATCAATTTTTTCCAACATTTTATTATATCAGAATAAAGTTGATTATTCTCCTATAATTATAAAAATTACTAATTAATGACTATCTTATTTCGGTTCGATTCTCTTTATCATAAAAATGTAATATCAATTTTCAAAAGAGAGTTTTTAATTGCTAAAATATAGGGAGACAATATTGGGAAGTAAAAAGAAGTGCGCCTTATGAATAAGGAAATCGGCAGCGACAGAATAATTTCTACCACTGATAGGGACTTTGACCTAGTACATACACTATCACTTCCTGATAAAGGGAAATCTTTTTAGTTGCACGTGTGAAAAGTACTACTCGGTAGTAATTTTGCTGAAGATGAAGATGCACCTAAAGGATTAAAGAAAGCAAGGACAAAAGGTTGTTTGATTATTTTGATAAAATGGTAGAATGTTAGGTATATAACTAGGGCGAATGTGAGGGAAAAGAATGAGTATACTGAGGTACACTGGAAATGGGATGACAAACACCCTAACCAGTCTAGAATCAAGTAAATTACGTAAGAACGCTGGGGAAGCATATAAAAAGCATGCGCAATATTATCAGACGAAGCTACCTTATTTAAGTGATTTAGAGGATCTTTTACTAGGGAATAAAGAAAAGGAAACAGAGAGCACAGATAGAAGCGAAGCCATTAAGGAATTTCAGCAAACAGAAAACAGAGCGCCATATTTATCTATTCAAGCAATTAATGGACATTCAAGCGAGGAGACTATCTCTCTCTTAAAAAAGAAGAGAAGTGCAGTATTATCTCGCACGCCAGTCACTGTTAAAGATCTTCAAGTGGTTGCTACGGCTTCTTCTAGAATTCAGCATGAGCAGTCGCAAATTGTGCTAAATGAACTCGCATCCGCTCAGATTGAGCAAGAATGGAGAGCACGCGAAGTTGGTGAACGTCAATTATCCCAGCTACCCCCATTGGAAAAAGGAATCATACAACAAAAGATGCTTTGGGAAAAAGCAATTGAAAGGTATAGCTATCAGGTAAATCTTAAAAAATTCGGATTTGCTTCCATGGAACCTAGCTTTTTCCGTATAGCGTAGGGAAATACTATGGGAAAAAATAAAAAAACAAATGCTATCCGCTTGTTAGAATCACAAAAAGTACTCTACGAGTTAATAGAGTATAAAGCAGCGGACGGGAAAATAGATGGACTATCTGTGGCAGAGAAAATTGGCTATCCAGCCAAGCGGGTGTTTAAAACCCTTGTAACTACCGCAGGGACAGGTAAGTATGTTGTCTGCATTATTCCAGTGGAACAAGAATTGAACTTGAAGAAGGTCGCAAAAGAGGTTGGAGAAAAAAAGATAGATTTATTGCCTGTGAAGGACCTGCTTGCAATCACTGGGTATATACGAGGAGGCTGCTCTCCAATAGGCATGAAGAAGCTTTTTCCCACCATTTTAGATGAGGAAGCGATTAACTTGCCTTATATTATAGTAAGTGGGGGAAAAATTGGCCTGCAGGTGAAGATGACGGTAGAGCATTTGCTACTAATGACAAAAGGAAAGATTGCGTCCATCTGTTAATATTCCGAAATGGTCTAATTAGATTTTTATCTCATCTTGAAAAGTGTAATCGGAAGTATTCTTGGTTTCCTATTTTTTTAGACACTTATTTTACTGGTGGATTCATATGGAATTTCTTAGCCCTTTTAAACTGGAGTTTATTCAACTAAAATAAAACTAGCGTCCATTCCACTTTTAGTGCGAATGGTATTTTTATTGAATCTATTTCTCCCATAGTAGAAAGAAGGATAGACATGAAAGAACTTGTATGGCGTTGGTTATTTTTTGTTGGCGGGATTACATTGATGGCGTTCGGAATATCGCTAACTATTAAGGGACAAGCAATCGGGATTGGTCCTTGGGATGTGCTGCACGTTGGATTATACAATCACCTGGGTCTCACTATTGGTACATGGGCAATTCTAACAGGAGTCATCATTGTATTGGTGACGATGATCGGAACAAAACGATTACCGCAGTTGGGTACGATAATTAATATTATTTGTATTGGCTCACTTATTGACTTATTTAATTGGCTTCTTCCTGAACCTACTTCTTTTGTTTCCCAACTAATCTGGTTCCTTTTAGGAGTAGTCATTATGAGTATTGGTATCGGTATTTATGTTTCGCCGAATATTGGAGCAGGACCTAGAGATTCATTAATGCTGCTTATCGTGAAGAAAACAGGGTGGAGTATCAAATGGGTACGAACTTTTTTAGAACTAACAGTAGCATTGGTAGGGTGGTTACTAGGCGGTCCTATTGGGCTAGGTACTATTCTGATTGCTCTTTTGCTAGGTCAGATTGTTCATTATACACTCCCTTGGTCACAACGGTTGTTAAAAAAAGTTTGCGAATATAATATTCCTTTTGAAAAAGGTGCAGACAATCACGGATGATGATTGCTGCACTTTTTTTCTGGAGTTTTTCTCATAAGCGATTTGGGACCTGCATATATTATCCAGTGAATCATAGAAAGAAAGGATGACCATTTGAACGGAACAATTACACACTACATGGGGAAATCTTATACGGGGCAAGGAGTTAAAAGCTTTTACAAAGAAATCATCCAAGAAGCAAAAAAAGTATATTTCTTAAAAGGACCGCTATCCTCTCGATTGACTGAGATTTTAAAGGAAGTTTCCTATCAAGCAATTAGAAGAGGAAACGATGTGGAATGGTTTTATGATCCTTTGGATGAAGATACGCTGGAAGCAGTGTATGTAGGGGAAACAAAGACATTATACTTACAAACGGATACGATTGATCCAAGCTATTACGGAGCAGGACACGAGTGGGTGCCCTACTATGAGGCCTATAATACGGATAAACTCCGAGATATAGGGCCAGTACTTAAGGAAAAGCAACTCACCAATAATACGTGGCTTACAAAGGGGATGCAGGCTCTATCCAGGGCAAAGCTTATTCATGATGACTGGGAAAATATCAATCTACCAGCGATGAACTGGGATGGAATAGATGGTTTATTAAAGGAACTTCAAAAAAATTGTATTGGAAATATTCAGCTTCAAAAAAATGGCAAAACGACTCACCGACTAATGGGTTCCTTAACGCCATTTGGAGCAAAAGATACATTTCCTTCCATCTCGAAAAACCTGAAAAGTAGGCTTTTCATTAAAGGGATTCCTGGTAGTGGGAAATCATCATTCCTGAAGAAATTTGCAGACGAAGCAAAAAATCATGGTCTTGATGTGCGAATGATTTGGTGTGGCTTAGACGCAAACAGTGTAGACGGAGTAGTGGTGCCAGAACTGCAGCTGAGTATCATTGACGCGACTCCTCCTCATGTGTATGAACCAGAGCGTGAAGGGGATGTAATCGTAAATTTCTTCTCTTGTATTGATGAAAGCAAAATAGATGAGCAAGGACTATCGGAAATAAAGGCAGCATACTCGAGCGAGATGGAGCTTGCACAGGATTATATTTGCACCTATGCCTCTGAGCAAAAGCTGATCAAAGCCCTCTATGATTCAGCAATTGATGAAGAAAAATGGAGAGAGGTATATGATAAAATGATACAAACAATTGGGTGAGCAGAATATTTCTGCTCGCTTTTTTTATTGTCCAGCTCCAGCGCCATGCCCCTCGAGGTCAAATGTGACCCGGCTGTGGTGGCTGAGGGGCTGCCTCCTCGCCGTTCCCCATTTGCTTGTCGGGGCAGAGATAGGCGCTTGCGCTTTTCTTACGTATTTTTCAAGAAGCATGGTAAAATAAAGAAGACTATTTTTGTTTGAAAGGAAGATGACTTTGTCTAAAGTACTAAATAGCTTTTTAACAGAAAATCTAGAAGAACTAAAAAATCAAGGTTTATATAACGAAATTGATCCAGTTGAGGGAGCCAATGGTCCAATTATCCAAGTTGGTGGTAAGCAGCTGATCAATCTTTCCTCTAACAACTACCTAGGCTTAGCAACAAACGAAGAGCTTAAGGAAATTGCTAAAAAGGCAGTGGACAAGTACGGTGTAGGTGCTGGTGCCGTTCGCACAATTAACGGAACCTTAGATCTACATATTCAATTAGAGGAAAAGCTAGCAGAATTTAAGGGGACAGAGGCCGCAATCTCTTTCCAATCCGGCTTCAATTGTAATATGGCTGCTATTTCTGCTGTCATGGATAAAAATGATGCCATTTTATCTGACCAATTAAACCATGCTTCCATTATTGATGGCTGTCGTTTATCGAAAGCAAAAATAATTGCCTATAAGCATTCAGATATGGAAGACCTTCGTGCAAAAGCAAAGGAAGCAACACAATCTGGTTTATATAATAAAGTAATGGTCATCACAGACGGGGTATTCTCGATGGATGGAGATATTGCAAAGCTTCCAGAAATCGTAGAGATTGCAAAGGAATTTGACCTAATTACGTATGTAGATGATGCTCATGGATCTGGCGTAACTGGTAAAGGGAAGGGTACTGTAAAACATTTTGGCTTGGAGAAGGAAATTGACTTCCAAATCGGAACCTTATCAAAAGCAATTGGGGTAGTAGGTGGCTATGTTGCTGGGAAAAAGGATTTAATTGACTGGTTAAAGGTTCGTTCTCGTCCATTCTTATTCTCTACAGCTTTACCTCCAGGAGATGTGGCGGCAATCACGGCTGCAGTTCAAATGATTATGGATTCTACGGAGCTTCACGACAAGCTGTGGGAAAATGGTGATTATCTGAAAAAAGGCTTATCGAAGCTTGGCTTTAATATAGGTGCGTCCGAAACGCCAATCACGCCATGTATTATTGGAGAAGAAAAATTAACACAGCAATTCTCGAAGCGCCTATTTGAAGAAGGGGTATACGCGAAATCTATCGTATTCCCGACTGTACCAAAGGGCACTGGTCGTGTTCGTAACATGCCAACAGCCGCTCATACAAAGGAAATGCTAGATAATGCCTTAGCAATCTACGAAAAAGTAGGAAAAGAACTTGGGGTAATTAAATAGATGATAGATGGTAATCGAGTGTTATACTCGGTTACCTTTTTTATGGAGAATAATAGTTTCATAGTTAATGGAGGAAAAAGTAAGGGAGGACTGCATGGTGCAATCCTCCCTCATGGTGACTTCCTTAAATCGCAAAAGAATAATATAAGGAATACTTCTGAACCCCTCTTGCGTGAAAGACGCTTTTTTTCGCCTCTTCTTCATATAAAGCGTGATTCCCTTGCTCTTTTGCAATTAATGCCTCAATAGCATGCTGCATCCAAGCACTTTTTAATTGCGAATCCTTAATACTTCTAGCTTCCTCGTAATTTCCTTTTAAAACTTCCACATATGCTATGTAATAAGACCGTAAAGGCTCTTTTTGAATCTGCTTCGCATGGGCTTCAGCTCCAGCCACATTTCTTTCGAAAATTGCTAGCATCGTTTTATAAACCTGCTGCATATAAGGGGACTTATACCTCGCCAAAATTGTTTCAATGGCTTTCCTGATTTCTTCCTTATCCCCATTTTTTAAAGCTAGTGGTAATGCAAAAACAGGATTCTTTCTATTTCTAATTAAATGCTTTTCAATCCTAGTAAGGTTATTAGAGCCATACACGACATAAAGTTGTGGAGCTGTCTGTAGTATGAAGTAGAAAATCATTACTGTAATAAAAATTAACCAGAACGGTAGCTCGTAAAAATGCATGACCATAGTTAATAATACGCCAAGTATAAAAGTGATACCTATTTGTACATATTTCATAAAAAACCTCCTTCTAGTAATTATAACAGATAAAGAGAGGTATATAAGTTGTATTTTACCAATGAACATACTATAATTAGCAACATGAAAAGCTAGTAATACCAATGTTTTATTAAAATAAAGTGTACTTTCTAAAAATACAACTGTTTTTGAAAGGGAGATATCTTTGAAAAAGATCATAGTCACCGGTGCTCTTGGACAAATTGGTTCGGAGCTTACCACGAAGCTAAGAAAAGAATATGGTACAGACAATGTGTTGGCAACCGACATTAGACATATATCCTCTGCCGTTACGGAGGAAGGACCTTTTGAGCTGCTAGATGTGACAGATGGTGAAAAAATGCATCAGCTTGCTAAAGATTTTCAAGCAGATACAATGATTCACATGGCAGCGTTATTGTCTGCTACCGCTGAAGCAAAGCCGTTGCTTGCTTGGAATTTGAACATGGGTGGCTTAGTGAATGCACTAGAAGCATCTCGTGAATTAGGCATGCAATTTTTCACGCCAAGCTCTATCGGTGCGTTCGGTCCGTCCACACCAAAAAAGAATACACCACAAGACACCTTACAGCGTCCGACTACTATGTATGGAGTAAACAAAGTATCCGGAGAGCTTTTATGTGACTACTATTATCATAAGTTTGGAGTGGATACGAGGGGAGTGCGTTTTCCAGGGCTAATATCCAATGAAACACTGCCTGGAGGAGGAACCACCGACTATGCAGTGGATATTTATTATAAGGCACTAGAAAAGGGTGCCTACACCTCCTACATCGCTGCCGGTACTTATATGGACATGATGTATATGCCTGATGCATTGCAGGCAATCGTGGATCTAATGGAAGCAGATCCGACGAAGCTCATTCACCGAAACGCGTTCAACGTAACCGCAATGAGCTTCGAGCCAGAGGAAATTGCTGCGTCTATACGCAAAGTAATTCCTGACTTCACAATGGACTACGATGTGGACCCAGTTCGTCAAGCAATTGCTGATAGCTGGCCAGACAATATCGATGCAACCGCTGCAAAAGAAGAGTGGGGCTTCCATTTTCAATACGACCTAGATGCCATGACGAAGGACATGATTGAAAAACTAAAATTAAAACAAGTAAAAGCTTAACAGCAAAAAGACCATGCCAAGCTAGGCATGGTCTTTTTTTGATACTAGTAATGGTAAGAATAACTTAAGGTGAGAGATATTACTGCTGACCGCAAGTAAACTGTTAAATTCCGCAAGTATCCTCCTGTTAAGCGCAAGTAACTTTGTAGAGACTCAAGTAATACGAAAATAGATACAAGTAAACCAGTAATAACCGTAAGTATTTCCATGTTATTTCCATAAAGAGCTAATATCTTAGGGGTACTTAGTGACAGCGTTAACTTACGATCTGGTTTCTATTTCTAATCCTGACTGTATTAATTCAACAGACAGAGGCTTGCACTAAACCATTTGCTTTCTTGATGGGTTATAACCTTTGAAATGCATTGACCAATTTTAAAATTAGAAGGAAGTATGATTGGTTCGGAGCAGCGTCGGCGACTCCAGCGGGAGCAGGGTGATAGGTAAGACAGCACAACCACGCGCGCAAGCGATGGGTGCTGGCTTACCACGCCCCCGCGGAAAGCGTCCGACGCAGCGGAGAACCATAGGTTCGACCACTATTTCCTGTTTGCTCCATAGAAAGCCTTCGACGATTCTAACCCAATATCCCCAAAAAACAAGAAAACACCTATGATTTTAACAAACCATAAGTGTTTTCTAATCAATACCATTAAAATAGCAAATGTGCTACCCCAGCAATAATTGGGAACGAAATCAGTGTGCGAAGTAGGAAGATTGCAACTAGGTCTTTAAAATTCACTGGAATTTTGGATCCTAATAGTAAGCCGCCGACTTCGGACATATAGATTAATTGCGTTACAGACATGGTTGCGATAAAGAAGCGAGTCATTTCAGAATCGATGGAGCTTCCTAGAATTGAAGGGAGGAACATGTCTGCAAAACCAACAACCATTGTTTGAGCTGCTTCTGCTGCTTCTGGAATACCAAAGAGCATGAGCAATGGTTCAAACGGTTTTCCTAGAATTGTAAAAATAGGAGTGTATTCTGCTAGCATTAAGGCAATTGTTCCAAAGGCTAATACTACTGGAGCTACCCCTATGTACATATCTATTACGTTTTTGAAGCCGTCTTTAAAGAATCGAGATATCGAACGATTCTTGTCTGCTGTTTTTAATGCATTTTCTAATCCGTGAGTAAGTGCATTGTAGTTAGCAGGATATTTTTCTGCTTCTAAATCTAATGGTTTTCCATTTACATAGGTTTCTTCTTTCCCTTTTAACGGATATATGCGAGGCATAATTAGGGCTAAAACGATACCACAAAGAAGTACAGTTAAATAGTATGGTACAAAGTATGCTCCTAAATTCAACTCTTCTAAAACGACAATACAGAATGTGATAGAAACAACGGAGAAGGTCGAACCGATAATAGCTGCTTCCTTTTTCGTATAGTAACCATCCTCATATTGTCTAGCCGTTAAAAGGACACCAATTGTTCCGTCTCCCACCCAAGAAGTTAATGCGTCAACAGCAGAGCGACCTGGAAGCTTGAATATGGGGCGCATCACTTTTTCCATCATTGTTCCGAAAAATTCTAATAAACCGTAATTCAATAACAATGGTAAAAGCAATCCTGCAAAAAGGAAAATCGTGAATAGGAAAGACACTAAGCCACCATCTGGATCTAAGAGTGTCCCACCGGTATTTTCGCTCCAGATTGCCTCTGGTCCGATTTGAAAAATGATTAGCACAGCGAAGATGGCACCAACCACACGGGTGATTGTCCAAAATATAGAGACTTTAAACAGATTATTGATAAACGTTTCTTTTTTCCTCACAAATAAATGCATCAGGGAACCAATAGCTGCTACTAATAGCGTGACTAATACAATCCAATGAATAATAGGAACCAAGGTACCTGCTAATAGATTTGCAAACAAAGCTACTGGAATCTTCAGTTCCCCATTGATTGGGAGTGGAATCATGAATAATAAGACTCCGACAATCGAAGGAAGGAGGAACAATAGCCATGTTGATAAATTAAATTTTTTCAAGCGTAAACCCGCCTTTTTATATTTGTATAGTTATACAATATCAAATGATATTTATACACATCATAAAACACTTAGGATAGTACGTCTATAGCATGCGGGAAAGTCCTATTATTCGAAATCTTTATTAAAATCGTACGTATAGAAACGCTCAAAGTGCAGCCAGTTTTCTGCTTCTGGTTCACCATCGGCTAGCCTTTTTTCCATTTCCTCTAGCATCCAAGCGGTTTGGGAGATATGCGCTCTCATTGCCCCAAGCTTCTCCTCGGAGGACTCTTCAATATTGTGTACGATGTCTGGTTCGCCCAATACTTCCCCTGCATTGTTAGAAAATGCTACAGCATAAATTTTTGGACGTCCCTCTACTTTCATTCGGCGTACTGCACGTATGACTGCTCTTCCTGTTGCGTCATGGTCTGGATGTACAGCAAAATTAGGATAGAATGTAATAATCAAGGAAGGGTTCGTATCTTGAATAAGTGATTCCATCATTTGAACCATTTTTTCATCGTCCTCAAATTCAATTGTCTTATCACGGAGACCCATCATTCGTAAATCTTTTACACCCATTGCCTCAGCAGATGCGATTAGCTCCTTTTTACGGATATGTGGAAGTGTCTCTCGTGTAGCAAAAGGAGGGTTTCCTAAGTTTCTACCCATTTCTCCTAATGTAAGACATGCATAAGTAACTGGAATTCCTTGTTTGACATAGGTTGCGATTGTTCCAGAAACGCCAAAAGCCTCATCATCTGGGTGGGGGAAAATCACTAATACGCTTCGTTCCATTGGTAAGCTCATTGTTTTACCTCCTTAATATGTAAATGGCGTTCTACTAATTTGTAATGCTACTGCAAGTTTGCCACTCTGATCATGTCCAGCCATTAATAATCTTCCGTGTTCATCTAACTCGAAGTGTGTAATTCCTTGCGCATACACCCAACCATGTGGAAGCTTTAAGCCGACTCGATGTGGTGATTCTCCTGCAACCTTTCCTAGCTCATATCGAAGAACAACATTTCGGATAAATGCCCCCGCATTAAAAACGTTCTCATTAAAATGAGTAGCGTAGGCTCCGTTTGTTGTTTCTAAATGGATATATACATCCTCGTTTGCGTAGGAGTTTATTAACTCCTGTAACTGCTCTATATCAACTGGCTTCATACTTTTTGCCTCCTAGTTTAGCTGTCTGTAAATAGTATAATGAAAAAAACTTTGCCTTGCGAATGATTGAAATTATAAGATAAAGTGAAACTTTGATTGGTGGGGGTTTTCTTTCATCCCCCACCAATCATTAGTTGAACCAATCGGGCTTTTAGGGACAGTTGATCTCCCACTTCTTTTGCCATCTTGAAGTGGGAGTCTTACTGTCCCTTAATGCGGGACAAAAAAATCGCAAAGCCGCTGGGACCCTGCGATGAAGGATTAAACAATTGTAGAGGAAACTGGTGGAGCTCCGTATTTTCCTTTTGCTCCATGAAGAACTGGTCCAACATATTGGTTAAGTTTCCAGCCGTGGGCGATTGCTGCTGAAACAAATTTCTTAGCTTCAAACACAGCCTCTGCCACAGGAAGTCCGTTTGCTAAGTTAGCTGTGATAGCAGCGGCGAAGGTACATCCAGCTCCGTGATTATATGTGGTATCTGTCTTTTCTGTTTCTAAAAGTGTATGTGTTTTTCCATCATAGAAAAGGTCAACAGCTTTGTCATGATGTAACTGTTTTCCACCTTTGATCACAACATTTTTAGCGCCAAGAGAATAAATCTTTTCAGCGGCATTTTTCATATCTTCAATAGTTTTTAAAGTACCAATTCCAGAAAGCTGTCCTGCTTCAAATAGATTTGGTGTAACTACTAGGGCACGAGGCAACAGATGCGTAATCATTGCATCAACTGTTCCAGGGTTAAGCACTTCGTCCTCTCCCTTACACACCATCACAGGGTCAATGACGATATTCGTAATCCCTGACTCTTCTATAATATTACCTGCAGTTTCAATAATTTCTTCTGTGCTAAGCATACCTGTCTTGATAGCATCTACGTTTGTAGATAAGGCAGTCTTTGCTTGACGTTTTATTTCCTCTACTGGCAATGAAAATACTCCGTGGCTCCAGTTATTATCTGGATCCATCGTAGCAATAACAGTTAAGACATTCATCCCGTATGTTCCGTGCTCTTGGAATGTTTTAAGGTCTGCTTGGATTCCAGCGCCACCCGATGTATCTGATCCTGCTATCGTTAATGTCTTTTTAATAGTCATAGAAAATATCTCCTTTATTTGTAAAGAGCTAATATTCTTCATTGTATCAGATAGGGTGGAAAATTCAATTCAAGCATGTTGGAAGAAAAGAACACTTGTCGAAACGGGTGAACATGTTGGAAAATGGGGAATAGAGAAAGGGAAAGAATGTTTTTTAGAAACTTTTGCCCTTTTTTGACGTAAGTGAATAATAGAAAGAGAGGAATGGATATGCGAAAAGACGACAAGATCCGAGAGCTGGAAAAACTATTGAAGGAATTAAAGGCACAGGAAGAGGAAACTGCCGTAACATATACAGAAGATACACGAAGAAGGAAGAGTTTTAGCTTTTGGAAATTCCCAACCTTCCTATGGAGATTTGGTTCAAAAACAACGATAATCCTTACTCTGATTGCAATTATTCTAATAGCAGCACTTCCCTTTGCAGCCTTTTGGGCTATTCAGGGCAGTACGTTTACAGAGTCAAAAGGAGCTTTTTTAGAGAGAGTACAGAGCTTGAATGAGCTTGCAACTGCTGAGGCGTTTACTAAGGTTGTCATAGAAAGACAGGATAATGCTTTATTCGGGCAAGAGATTGGAATAGATTTACCCGGTACAAAACGCCAGCTATTATTTGTAGTACCAGGGTCTGTGAAAGCAGGGGTCGATCTTTCCGAAGTAACGGAAGATGACATTAAGGTAAATGAAGAGAAGAAAACGGCGAAGCTTACCTTGCCGGCTGCAGAGTTTCTAAGTGAACCAGAAATACTGTTTGACCATGTGGAGATATACTCTTATGAAGGTCTATTCCGTGACGAAGCTAATATCGCCGAAGGGATTGAGCTTATACAAACAGCGCAAGATATGATGATTGAAGAGACGGCAGGTCAAGGGCTTTTATTAACAGCACAAGAAAATGCAGAGAAGGCTGTTAAAGAGTTGTTTCAATTAGTAGATTATGAGGTGGAAGTCGAATTCAAGGAGTGATTGGGTGAATAACTGGAAGGATATTCTTCAGGAGGAGCTGGACAAGCCATACTTTCAAAGGCTTCAAGCTTTTTTAGATCAGGAGTACGAAGAACACACCATATATCCGGAACGGAAAGATATAGGGAACGCCTTTCGTCTCACGCCATACGAAGAGGTAAAGGTAGTGATACTAGGACAAGACCCATATCATGGACCTGGTCAAGCACATGGTCTAAGCTTTTCTGTCCAACCAGGAGTCAAAATCCCACCTAGCCTAAGAAATATATTTAAAGAGCTAGCGGCGGATATAGGATGTCCGATACCAACGAGCGGTTTTTTAGAGAAGTGGGCAAAGCAAGGAGTTTTATTGTTAAACACGGTACTAACTGTTCGTGCAGGAAAAGCTCACTCTCATAAGGGAAAAGGTTGGGAAACTTTTACTGATACGGTTATCCAAAAATTATCTGAACGTGAAAAGCCGATAATTTTTGTGTTGTGGGGAAAGCCTGCGCAAACAAAAAGTAGATTAATAGACACAAATAAGCATGTGATCATCCAGGCTGCACATCCAAGTCCTTTAAGCGCCAGTAAAGGATTCTTGGGAAGCAAACCCTATTCTCAGATAATTGCTCAGCTAGTTGAATGGGGTGAGAAGCCAATCGATTTCTGTTTGTAACTATGCTAAAATTATTAAATAGAAAGTAGGTTTATAAGTGGCTGTAAATTGCTTTAAGTGCCGAAACTTCTATGTAACCTGGGATGCAAATCATCCAAGAGGATGCAAGGCTTATGGCTTTAAAACAAAGGAACTCCCTTCTAAAGTAGTGAAAAGAACTTCGGGAATAGATTGTTTGAGATTTGAAGCAAAGCCAGGAGAGGGAGGACAGCAATGATCTCAAATCAACAAATATTAGGGCAGATAGAAAAGCAGCTACATGCTGCAAGGCAGAATACCAATGATCAATTGGTTAGAGAAAGTCTAGCAGCAATAAAAGCTCTCTGTGAATTGGCGTTAGATTCCTCACCAAGGGTGGAAGTGTCGCAAGTAATTTCCTCGCCTAAGATGGCTGAGCCTTCGGTGGGTACAAGAGTGCAGGAAGAGGATGCCAACGGGGATTCTATATTTGATTTTTAAATGAGAGAGGGTAGTTAACGTGAAATTTTTTCTAATTGCTGGTGCCGTTAACGGTTTTTTGTCCGTTGCATTAGGCGCATTTGGTGCCCATTTGCTAGAAGGACGAATCGAGGATAAATACTTAGCGACTTGGGAGACAGCTGTGCAATATCAGATGTTTCATGCAGTAGCACTAGTAGCTATCGGTATTTTAATGAGCAGTAAACTTTTAGGCGCAGTATCCTCATTAAATACAGCTGGATATCTAATTTTGGCAGGTATTATCATATTCTCAGGTAGCCTATATGTTCTGAGCTTAACAGGAATCGGTGTTCTAGGTGCAATCACTCCTATTGGTGGAGTAGCATTCCTAGCGGGATGGATTATGCTAATTGTATCTGCAGTTAAATACGCAAGCTAATAAACCAAATCTCCTAAGGGAGGTTTGGTTTATTTTATTTATAGCGAGTATATATACATGCAATCTATTAAAGCTGGTTTGGACAAGTAAGAAAGCACTTACGATCTTGCGAAAGGGTAAGTGCTTCATTGTTTTATCCCGCATTAAGGGACAGTAAGACTCCCACTTCAATGGGGATGAAAGAAAACCCCCACCAATCAAAGTTTCACTTTATTGCTGAAAGTATGCAATCTCCTCATCAAATGTTGCATAGTCAAAGTAAATCATCAGCATTAAGTATCTTTTTCCACTTTGATCGCTAATAATAACATGGTCTCTTCCGGCAGCTTCCACGACACCTGTAATGACAACATTGTTTCGAACAGCATTGTTGTCAAAGGTAAAATAAAACGTACCTAGTTTCCCTCTATTTAATCTTAAAATATTTTCAATAAAGGACTCTTCTGCACCACGTCTAGAAGCAGGGATAGTTATACCAGGCGTGTATGGCTGTTGCTGACCAGGAGTAAATTGTTGCTGCTGAGCAGCTGGTTGTTGAGCATATTGCTGCTGTGGATAGGCAGCAGGGTTCCAATAATATTGAACCATTTATACATCCTTTCTTTTTTAAATCTCCGGACATTCGGATTCTGTTGGAGAGAAGAAACAGTGAGCTTTATAGCGTCCTGAATTCCACTGACCGTACCATTGAGCAGGACAAGGTGCATTTTCACCAGGATCAAAAAACCAAAGTGAACGAGTAGCTGGATCGAAACGTTCCCCATTGATAACGCGTTGAGCTAATGCTCTATCACTGTCTCTTGCTCGCTGATAGAAATAGGACTTGGTCGTGGCCTCAAACCCACCAGGTCTTTGAAACACCATTTCTTCGATAGTTCGGATGTCGGTAAAATCTAAGCAAGCAGTTCTAACTCGATTCACCCCTACATTCCCAACCATTAGCATTCCTAGGTCTCCTTCCCCCTCTGCTTCTGCCCTCATTAGCCTTGCAAGAAGGTCAACATCCTTGGACGTTGCGCGAATCACTGGCAACGTATCACCTCCTAACTTAGCCTATGCAACGATATGACAAAACATGACTAAAATTACCAAGTATCTTCAAAGGTAAATTGTAGTAACCTTATGGAGAAATAAAAAAGTATCCAGAAAAGACACATCTTCTGGATACCAAGTGAACTATTATAATTGGAAGAACTCTTCGCGTTTTTCTCCTTGCAAGATAGTTCCTACGAAGAATGAACCGAACTCCCCGTAACGAGCACTCACTTCGTCAAAACGCATTTCGTATACTAATTTTTTAAATTGCAGTACATCATCGGAGAATAAGGTAACACCCCACTCAAAATCGTCGAATCCTACGGAACCAGAGATGATTTGTTTTACTTTTCCGGCATACTGACGGCCAATCATACCGTGGCTGCGCATTAAACTCTTACGGTCATCCATAGGAAGCATATACCAGTTATCGTTTCCTTGTCGACGCTTGTCCATTGGATAGAAGCAAACGTATTGAGAGCGAGGAAGCTCAGGGTATAGTCTCGCACGCACGTGTGGATTTTGATAAGGATCTTCGTTAGATTCTCCAGCTAGATAGTTTGATAATTCCACGACAGAAACGTAGGAATATGCAGGAATGGTAAAGTCTGCAATCATCAATTTATTGAATTTGGCTTCTAGCTGTTGAAGCTCATCCATTGTTGGGCGCAAAGTCATTAACATGAAGTCTGCCTTTTGACCAACTACTGTATAGAAAGCATGTGCTCCAGTTTTAGCATCGTCTGCTTTTTGAAGCTCATCTAAGAATGATAGGAACTCATCTGTCGCTTGTTTACGCAATTCTGGTGTTAATTGCTTCCAAGATGCCCAGTCCATTTGGCGGAAATCATGTAATACGTACCAGCCGTCTAATGTAATTGCTGCTTCATTCATCGTGTAAGACACTCCCTTTAAAGAAATATTTCGCATTTTTAGTTTATCACAAGGACATTAGGAAATACTATTTGGACGTGATGCATACATGACAAACTGTGACAATCTGGTGTATGCTTAAACATGTAATAACCCATAATCAGGAGGCAACAAATGGCTAATTTATTTGAAGAATTAAAAACAACTTTGGCAGGCACTAATCTAACGATTGTGTTTCCAGAAGGAGAAGATTCACGCATCTTAGAAGCTGCCAAAATCCTACAAAAGGAAGGTATTATCCATCCGATTTTAATAGGGAAAAATCTACCTGAGGATTTACACTCTATTACACCTGAAGATTTCGAGGAAATGGACGAACTAGTCGCAGCATTTGTAGAAAGAAGAAAGGGCAAGGTTTCCACAGAAGAAGCAAAGGAAATTCTAAAAGATCCTAATTATTTCGGCACAATGCTCGTGTACACTGGCCGTGCGCATGGGCTGGTGAGCGGAGCTGCTCATACAACAGCTGACACAGTTAGACCAGCACTACAAATAATTAAAACAAAGCCGGGAGTTTCTAAAACAAGCGGTGCATTTATTATGATAAAAGACGAGTTAAGATACCTGTTCGCAGATTGTGCAATCACCATAGCTCCTTCAAGTGAAGATTTGGCTGAGATTGCTGTAGAAAGCGCGAAAACTGCTGCAGCATTCGGAATTGATCCAAAGGTTGCGATGCTATCCTTCTCTACAAAAGGTTCAGCTAAGTCAGAGGAAACAGAAAAAGTTGCAAAAGCGACGGAGCTTGCGAAGCAAAAGGCACCAGAACTAACGCTTGACGGAGAGATGCAATTCGATGCAAGTATTGTTCCTTCCGTTGCCCAAAAGAAAGCAGCGGGTTCCCCAATACAAGGAGATGCAAACGTGTTTGTATTCCCATCACTTGAAGCTGGAAATATTGGGTACAAAATAGCAGAGCGTCTTGGCGGTTTTGAAGCAATTGGTCCAATTTTACAAGGCTTAAACGCACCAGTGAACGATTTATCAAGAGGATGTAACGCAGATGATGTGTACAAGCTAGCATACATTACTGCTGCTCAGGCATTAAAGTAAGGAGAAACGGTATGTCAGAAATAGATGGTTTATTAAATCGAAAAGAATGGCGCTTTTGGGATCAGTCCATTAGCGGAAGAGATAAATCGGCCCTGGAATCGTTCGCTACAGATGACCTATTATGTCATTTAGTTGGCCAGGGGCTTTCTCCTGCGACCATACGAACTTGGGTACACGATCAAACGGTCGTAATGGGTATTCAAGATCACCGACTCCCATTTGTAGAAGACGCTCAGATGGTGCTACGTCAAAACGGCTATACACCAATTGTACGAAATTCTGGTGGTCTGGCGGTCGTGTTAGACGAAGGTGTGCTGAACATATCCATCATTCTTTCCGAAAAGGACCACTCTATTGATATAAATACTGGCTATGATGTAATGCTTACTTTTATTCGGTTGCTTTTCCCAGAGGCGAAAGATCAAATAGAGGCCTATGAAATCATAGGCTCCTATTGCCCTGGTTCCTACGATTTAAGCATAGGTGGAAAAAAGTTTGCTGGGATATCCCAAAGAAGATTACGTCAAGGGGTAGCCGTTCAAATCTATCTATGTATAGAGGGGAGCGGAAGTGAGCGAGCAGAACTGATTCGCTCCTTCTATGCAGCCGGATTAAAAGGAGAGCAAACAAAATTTCGTTATCCAGAAATAAAACCAGAGGTAATGGCATCCATTAACGAGCTTTTAGGAACAGATTTTACCGTTCCAGATATTGTTCTTCGGATCCAACACCTTCTTCATGAGCTAGCAGGTACCGTTCGTGCTTCCGTTTTACAGGAGGAAGAGCTGGAACTCTATCAATTTTACCTAGAACGGATGATTCAAAGAAATGAGAAGCTGCTAGCAAAATGAGAACAACTGAAGGTAATTACCGTTATTTTACAGTTATTATGTTATAATAGAATGGTAATAGCAATTGGCTTCCTGAGGGTGGTCAGCACATCTTTTTCCGTGTCTTTTGATAAAGGGATGGAAGGGGGTGAGGCTGTTTGACAGTATATGAGGCGATTAGCTTGATGATTGGCTTTGGTTCGTTAATTGTCGCTATACTTGTATTGTCATTTACTTTTTCACAAAAAAAGTAAACCACCCCTCAGCCTGAATGCATTTGGGGTGGTTTACTGACCTAATTTGCTGATCGCTCTTAAGAGCGGTGCTATTACAGAGAGACTACCTGGTGCTCGAACACCGGGTAGTCTTTTATATTATGTTCATTATAGCATAGGATATGAGGAAATCCATTATAGCGAGTTTGCTAGCTTAAAGAGTAGTATTCCAAAAGTGTTATCACAAAGCTACCAATTAGAAACAAGGAGAGACCCCAAATAACAGGGGATCGTATAAATTGAAATGGCTTTAATGCCTGCATGTTCTGGACGAACTTATATTCCACAGTCGGATCATACTGATCGTTTCTTGGCGCTATAACAAAATAAATAAACCAAGCGCCTCCAAGTAACAAAAGACCACCTAAAAACATTGTATCGATGAAATGCAGACCGGTGATAATAGAAAACAACCAAATCACAAATGTTTCTATTGTTAACGTAGCTAGTACAATAACCCCTTTTTTCATTCTATCCATCCTAACCATCTTTTACATATTATACCAAGTCTTAGTGCAATTGCTTGAGCCTTATCCTCGTAAACGGTATGAAAGGTTGAGGCACACATATGTATTACCACTTACGCTAAACTAAGAATTGTTAATGACAGTTAATCGTTTGGAAGTGAGGGATAAATACATTTTCTTAGAGTATAAAAAAGACCATCATGATGAAATCGTGATAGTCTTTCTGCTCAAGTTATGGTATTGTCCCACTCTCCGAAGTGACCAATTAGATAAGTGGTGGCTCTTTCGTAACTAGGTTTCCATTCTTCTCCATTTGGAAAACAGGAACAGCTGGTATTTCCTCGTCGTTTAGCGTAACTAAACGTCTTGCGCGGTTCATGATTTGTACGAATTGCTCGTAATCTTGTTTAATTGCTGCGTTCTCTTTTTCTAGCTTTGCAAGCTCGCTTTCAAGCTTACGAATCTTTTCCGTTGAAATAGTAGCCATATGACGATATCTAGAAATATCTGAATCACTATGCTGTAAGCGAACTAGATAAGCAATGATAATATCGATTGATAGCGCTGAAACTGGGATAGACTGAAGACGTTCTCCTTCTTCTTGCGGCTTTGCAAGGTAGATTCCATTACCTCTTCTGCGATAGTCTTTGCCTAGTATGCGAAGCTTTTCTTTTCTTTCCTTTTTTGCTTCTTTTAATTCTGTTTCATATTGGTGCCTTACAACTGCATTCCAGCGGAAACCACATGCGGCTGCTGTTCTATTAAGCTCGTCTCCTGCCTCTTCAAAAGCATTTAGCTGTGTGCTTCCTTCTCTAACATGTCTAAGCACTAGCTCTGCCAGTAGCTCATCATTTTCTTGCATCCATGCGTCTTGTCTTACCTTTACCATGTTTGTCCTCCTACCATGTTCATAGTTTCGTTGTTCTATTAACATCATGGACAACATATCGCTCTTTTATTCACGTAAAATACACTTGATAGCAATATAAAGTTTAAGATACAATGACGTGTAGGCAAATGACTATCTATAGAAAGGGTTGTGGACAAAATGGCAAACCATTTCAGAGTTTGCGATGAGTGTCAGGCCGTTAATTTAAAGACATTAATTCCTAAGCTAAAAGCAATAGATCCAGAGGCTGAAATTGAAATTAAAGAATGTCAATCGTATTGTGGCCCGGGTAGAAAAAAGACATTTACTTTTGTCAATAATCGCCCTGTTGCTGCACTGACAGAAGAAGAATTAATGGATAAAGTACGCGCTAAACTGGAAATATAAAGTGAAACTTTGATTGGTGGGGGTTTTCTTTCATCCCCCGCCAATCATTAGTTGAACCAATCGCGCTTTTAGGGACAGTTGATCTCCCACTTCGCTGTCTCATGTCTTTTGCCAGCTTGAAGTCGGAGTCTTACTGTCCCTTAATGCGGGATAAAATAGATTAGTGAACGTTTAAGAGCCTGAAAACTCTCATCCAATGATAATAAATAACAGAAAGCCGTCTTTGTCAGAAGCGGCTTTTTTCTTTATACTTAGTTTAGAAAAAGAAGAGATGGAGGTTGAAGTATGAGCTATGCTACGCAAAAGCTAGCAGAAGAAAAAGTGTTTAAGGATCCTGTGCATCGCTATATTCATATACGTGATCAAGTGATATGGGATGTCATTGGAACGAAGGAGTTTCAACGACTGCGCCGAGTTAAACAGCTAGGAACTACATATTTGGTGTTTCATGGAGCTGAGCATAGCCGTTTCAATCACTCTCTAGGGGTATATGAAATCGTTCGCCGTATAGTGGATGATAGCTTCAATGGAAGAGTTGAATGGGATTCCTCTGAAAGATTGGTAGTCTTATGTGCTGCCCTCCTACATGATTTGGGGCATGGACCTTTTTCACATGCCTTTGAAAATGTGTTTGGTCTAGATCATGAAGAGTTTACAAAGGCAATTCTGCTAGGGGAGACGGAAGTAAATGAGGTTCTTTCGCGGGTTAGTAAGGACTTTCCCAAGAAAGTGGCCGATGTAATAGCAAAAACATATCCCAATAAGCAGGTAGTGAGCTTGATTTCTAGCCAAATTGATGCCGACCGAATGGATTATCTTCAACGAGATGCCTATTTTACTGGCGTGAGCTACGGTCATTTTGATATGGAAAGAATTCTACGGGTAATGAGACCGCTTGGTGATCAAATCGTTATAAAATCGAGTGGAATGCATGCGGTAGAAGACTACATCATGAGCCGCTATCAAATGTATTGGCAAGTATATTTTCATCCTGTATCTCGGAGTGCTGAGGTCATTCTCACAAAAATTTTACACCGGGCAAAGGCGCTTAGTGCAGCTGGCTATGATTTTGAACAAATGCCCACTCACTTTCTGGGATTCTTTGACGGTACATTTACACTAAAAGAGTACTTAGCGTTAGATGAAGGGGTTTTATTGACGTACTTCCAGCTGTGGATGAACGAGAAGGACCCGATACTATCTGATCTCTGTGACCGCTTTGTGAATCGTCGTTTATTTCAATACGTAGAATTTGATTTGGCGAAGGACTATATGAAAATGAAAGAGCTAGAGCAGCTGTTTAAACGGGTAGGAATAGACCCAGAATACTATTTGGTGTTTGATTCTTCCTCGGATCTACCATACGATTTCTATCGTCCAGGAGAAGAGGGGGAAAGAATTCCTATCCATCTTCAAATGCCATCAGGAGAAATTCGAGAGCTTTCTAGACAATCAGAAGTAGTAGAAGCGATTTCTGGAAAACGAAGAACGGACCATAAATTATACTTTCCGGAGGATTTCTTGTCCGCAGACGGAAAGAAGAAGGCAATAAGAAAGCAAATTTTAGATTTACTAACGTAAAGGTGGGGCTTGGGTTGCTACAAGAACATGCAAAAATCGTCCAATTTATCGGAGCAGCAGACGGCATAACAGGAAGAAAAAAACTACAGAAGATGATTTACATTGCGAAAAAATTGAGATACCCATACAAAGAAAAGTATGATTTTCATATGTTTGGTCCTTATTCCGAGGAACTAACTCTTCGAATTGAAGAGCTTTGCAATATGGGATTTATTTTAGAAGAAAGACAAGATAAGGGTTCATATGTGCAATATAAATACCAAATGACTAATAATGGCGAGGACTTTATGCAGATGGCCCAGCTGCCAAATCTCAGCGAGGATTTGATTTATTGTATTGATCGAATGAAGGAGAGAAGCTCTCGCTTTCTAGAGCTTGTTTCAACCTTATTATACTTTGATAACCTTCCAAAAGAAGAACAAATAGAAAAGCTATACGTGGTAAAAGGGAAATTAAATTATACGGAGGAAGAGATCGAGGAAGCCTTCGCTTTTGTAATAGATTTAATGAATGGCAAGAAGACAGTTCAATAATAGGACTGTCTTCTTACAGCAATGCTAAGTGATTATTTGTCGCTTAGACGAGTTCCTGCGACAGCATAATGGCTTTTTGGCATTTCTTCAATGAACACAACCACATTTTCCACAGGAGCGTTAGTAGTTTCTGCTACAGCTGCAGTTACTTTTTCAACTAATGCTCTCTTTTGGTCATCGGAGCGGCCTTCAAGCATTTTTACTGTTACATATGGCATAATATTTCCTCCTTTGGTGACATTATCTGTATACTTATATATCATAACAGAACGGAGGGATTTCGCATGACAAACGAGGAAAAACCAAAACAAAAAATTGGCTTCACGATTATAAAGAATGATCCAACGGACGGACATAAGGGATATGGAGTTGGAGCGCTTTCCCTAGAAAACGTGTCTCCAGTTATTATAGATATTGAAGAAGGCACAGCGAAAGTTGAAATCGGTGCCATGCATGCTCGCAGTGATACGGAAAGAGGTATCAAATTTACAACGAATCGCGAGGACTCCTTAGGTGGGAAACCTTATTGGTTAGTATGGGTAACCATTGACCATAAAGAGGATGGACCTTATTATGCCGGAGTAGCTGCTTGTGAGATGGTTATTAACCGTGAAAAGCGAAGAGGCTATAAGATTCTAGCGGAGCATGTAAATAAAATGGATAAGTCAATGAAGCGTCACATTCTGGTCGATTTCATGGATGATCGCTCCAAAGGGATTTTAGCAGAATTTCTTAAAGGGCATAATATCCAAATGTGGGAGAGAAGCAGTGCACAGCTTCATGAAGACTTATCTGTTTAAATTATTTTTTTAAAATATTATTCTGATTAAGTGTCTTAGATGGTTGAATAATCATGAAAAAGACAGTACAATTTAGGTAACGCTTACTTCAGGGTAATGCTAGGACACTTAGTAGAAGCAAGTAAGTAAAGAGCTACAAGCATTGTGAAACCCAATCCAATCATCTAGCTCTATACAGAACGTGATACTAAGAAAAAATGCTTTCTATTGCTTATTAGGCAATAGAAAGCATTTTTTTATGGTAAGCCTATGTTCCAAAGAGCTTAGTCACCGAAGAATGAGAATGGGAAGAAGGACCAAGGATCCTTATCCTCTGTTTTATGGATATCTTCAAAGGTATGCTGCTCTAAGGTTGGATCTGTACACAGTTTTTTGGGTATATCCTTTTCTTTCATATAGATCAACCGCTGCTTTTCACATGCAGAAGTTGCGATTCCTCCAGTTTCCACATCTATAATTACTCCTTTAACTCCCTTGGGTGCTATGAATGGTTCTACTGGTAGCCCTTGATGAGCTAATTCCATGAATTCTACCCATACCTGCTTGGTCACTTGCTTGGCCTGTGCATCACTAACCTGCTTCCCTTGATCATATCCGTTCCATACTCCGGCAGTTAACTGTGGAGAATATCCAATTAGATACTGATCGGTATTAGTCGTACCTGATTTGGCTGCATAAGGTCGAGTTAGCTTTGCCCGAATGCTCACACCTGTTGCAGGGGAGTAGTCATTAAAGGTTGGGTCAAACATCCCGGTCATTAAGTGAGATAAGATAAATGCATCAGATTCTAAGAGAACTTTTTCTTCCTTCTTCTTTTTGTTTTCTTTATTGTAGATTACTTTTCCGTTCTTATCTGTAATCTTTAAGATATAGGTAGGCTCATGAAGAACACCGTTTGCAGAAATCGTGTTATATGCTTTCGTCATCTCTAACAAGGAAATCTCCGAGGTTCCTAGAGCCGTTGCAGGAGTATCCTGGACCTTCATGTTTAGGTGAAAACGATCAACTAGCTGCTGAAATGGCTTATAACCAATTTGCTCTAAGGTTTTTACAGCGTAAATATTGTCAGAGATAGCCATCGCTTGTGCCATCGATATGGGGTGATTAGCAAATTCTCCATTTACGTTTTTAGGCTCATATTCTTGGCGTCCATTATCATACGTGAAAATTGTTTTCTCGCTTGTGAAAAAAGTCAGTGGAGAGAACCCATTTTCTAGAGCTGTCGCAAACAACAATGGCTTGATAGTGGATCCAGGCTGTCGTTTTGCTTGGGTTACTCGATTATATGGACTTTCCGTAAAGTTCCTTCCTCCAACCAGGGCTGTGACGTAACCCGTTTTAGGCTCCATACTGACAAACCCTATTTGTAGCTCTCCCTTAGGCATCCATTTCTCAATCGTAGATTCAGCTACTTTTTGATGATGGGAATTTAGAGTAGTAGTAATGGTCCAGCCGCCTTCTTCGATTCTTCGGCCGTTGGATGTTACAATCTCAGTTGCTTCCTTCCAAGCTTCTTCTAAGAAGTAAGGTGCAGTTTTCTTTGTCAAAGATGAATTTTCCGCTTTCAATACGTATTGCTCTTCTACAGCTCGATCCTTCTGCTCTTTTGTAATATACTGCTGGTCCTCCATCAAATTTAAAATGAGCTGCTGCCTATTTCTTGCCTTGTCTTCATTCACAATGGGCGAATAATAAGTTGGTCCCTTAGGAATTCCCATAAGAAGTGCCGACTCTGCTAGAGTAAGAGATTTAGCATTTTTCCCGAAGTAATATTGGCTAGCTGCCTCAATCCCATACATCCCATGACCAAAGTAAACAGTATTTAAATACCCCTCTAAAAGCTCCTCTTTTTCGTAAAACAGCTCTAATCGATAGGCGTAAAGCGCTTCATTTATCTTACGTGTCCACGTTTTTTCGTGAGTCAGGAATAGATTGCGGGCATATTGCTGGGTAATCGTGCTGGCACCTTCCACTTTTTTTCCTGCCTTTACATCCTTTAAAAGTGCGGAAGCAATTCGTGAATAATCAAAGCCGTTATGCTCATAAAAGTCTTTATCCTCTACAGCGATTGTTGCTTCAGCAACAAAAGGTGAAATGTCATTTAATGTGACCCAATAACGACGTTGGTCTTGAAAACGATCTCCTATCACATTCCCATTGCTATCTAAAAATACGGAGGAGATGGGCACCTGAATAAGAGGTGCACCTTCAATTTGCGCATATATTCGTAAGGTGACAAAGGCGCTAATCACCGCACAGATGGCTGCCACAGATAATAGAAAGAACCGTTTAAAACGTCGTGATCTGGTAGCTTTTTTTCTGTATTCTCTACGTCCCATTACATCTTCCCCGTTCAAATGTGGTATTTCTAGTAGTATGAGAACAATAGATTTAAATTAAACGCAAATTAAAAAACTATTGCACTTTTGGTAAAAAGCACTATACTTTCTTTGTATTGCCTATTTTTGATACAATACATAAAATCAACACGCAAAGGAGATAGATAAATGGCTGGATTTTGGTTTACAGAAAAACAAACCGAGAATTTTGGCATCACGATGAAGGTAAAACGTACACTTCATTCGGAACAAACTGATTTTCAATTACTAGAAATGGCTGAAACAGAAGAGTGGGGGAATATGCTCTTTTTAGATGGAATGGTAATGACGTCTCAAAAAGATGAATTCGTTTACCATGAAATGGTTGCTCATGTTCCGTTATTTACACATCCAAACCCAGAGAACGTATTAGTTGTCGGTGGAGGAGACGGGGGAGTAATTCGTGAAATCATGAAGCACCCAAAAGTAAAGAAAGCAACTCTTGTTGATATAGATGGAAAAGTAATAGAATACTCGAAGAAATACTTACCTGAAATTGCATGTGAATTAGACAATCCACGTGTAGAAGTAAAAATTGGAGACGGCTTCATGCATATTGCAGAGTCAGACAATGAGTATGATGTCATCATGGTAGATTCTACAGAACCTGTAGGACCTGCAGTAAATCTATTTACCAAAGGCTTTTATGCTGGAATCTCCAAAGCTCTGAAGGAAGATGGTATATTCGTAGCGCAGTCGGACAACCCTTGGTTCAAGGCTGACTTGATTCGCCAAGTACAAAAGGATGTGAAGGAAATCTTCCCAATCACAAACATGTACTTAGCTAATATCCCAACTTACCCAAGTGGTCTATGGTGCTTCACCATTGGATCGAAAAAGTATGATCCTTTACAAGTACCGGAAGAGCATTTCTTTGATATTGATACAAAATATTACACAAAAGAATTGCACAAAGCTGCTTTCGTTTTACCAAAATTCGTGAAAGACTTAGTAGGTGAGTAAGCGATGAGATTTGACGAAGCATACTCTGGCAATGTCTTTATTAAAAGCAAACAAAACTATGAAGAAGCAAAAGCCGTAATCTACGGAATGCCAATGGACTGGACGGTAAGCTATCGCCCAGGCTCACGCTTCGGCCCACAGCGTATCCGTGAAGTGTCTATTGGTCTAGAAGAATACAGCCCATATCTTGATAGAGAGCTAGACGACGTAAACTACTTTGACGCCGGGGACATCCCATTGCCATTCGGCAACGCTGCAAAAAGCTTAAATCTAATTGAAGACTATATCCGTCAGCTAATGAAAGACAACAAAGTCCCTGTTGGCATGGGTGGGGAGCATTTAGTATCTTGGCCAGTAATGAAGGCAGTAGCAGAAAAGTACGAGGATTTAGCAATCATCCACATGGACGCGCACACGGACCTACGAGTAGATTACGAGGGAGAGCCACTTTCTCACTCTACGCCAATCCGTAAAATTGCTGAACATATTGGACCGAAAAACGTCTACTCCTTTGGAATTCGTTCTGGAATGAAAGAAGAATTCCAGTGGGCAAAAGAAAACGGCATGCAAATCGCTAAATTCGAAGTACTAGAGCCATTAAAAAAAGTACTACCGACACTAGCAGGTCGCCCAGTATACGTAACCATTGACATAGACGTCCTAGACCCAGCACATGCACCAGGAACCGGAACAGTAGACTGCGGAGGCATCACAAGCCGCGAGCTACTAGCCTCCATCCACGCAATCGCAAACTCAGGCGTAAATGTAGTAGGCTTCGACCTAGTAGAAGTAGCCCCGATTTATGATCAGTCGGAGCAGACAGTAAACACCGCGTCGAAGATTCTACGAGAAATGATCTTAGGTTTCATTAAATAAACGGTATATACTGAATGTCGCTGCGGAGCTGAACGAAGTGAAGCGGAGGCACACAACCATCTCAGCTTAGAAAATTCAAGGGAACTGGTCATAGGCATCCTGAAGTAGAAAATACACGCTGAGTGTGACTGCATAGCTAAACGCAGTTTAGCGGAAGCACACCACCATCTCGGCATAGTAAATTTAATGGAACTGGTCATAGGCTTCCTTAAGTAGAAAATGTACACAGGGTGTGACTGCGGAGCTAAACAAAGTTTAGCGGAAGCACAAAAGCAGAGTAAATTATTATTAAGACCTGTATCCGTGATTACATGGTAATCATAGATGCAGGTTTTGTTTTTCAGCTAGGTTATTTTCGTATATTTTGATACCTTTAAGATATAAGTGAAAATCAACTTGCGATACCATTAAATGGATATAATTTCTTCGTCTACAAAGCGGATTAACTTATAGAATGTATAAAAAAAGTAGAAGGGTAGTAACCGAAGAATACATAGCTAGGATAAAAAGAGGCTTAGCACAAAATGAATAAATCAGGGATAGTGATAAGCCGAGATTAGTTAATAGGAGTGAGACTTTGAATTTAAAGATTTTAGCATCAAATCTATCTAAAGTTTATATGCAGAATAAAAAAAAGAATGGGATTAACTACTTCAACATTCTTTATTTTATATGATATCGGTTTAGGGTTTGGTCCGTATGTTTTAGGCTTACTGGTACCGACAATGGGCTACCGTTCAATCTTCTCTTGGATGGTCGTTGTTATAGTGAGGGTGTTGATCCAAAAAGGATTAATGCTCTTTTTTGTTGAATTCTTTATTGGAGAAACGGCAGGTTAGCGGAAGAAGGATATGAATATAACATATCGAATAATTAATAAATGTTTTTAAAGCGAGTCTCTCATTTAGTAATTATTAACAGCAGTAATATGTAAATTTTTTTTTGAAACAATATTATTATTATAATATAATGAATGTGAAGAGAAAAATTGCAAAAAAGAGGGAATAGATAATGTTTAAAAATACAAGTTTGTGGACAATTGCTACAGCTATTATGACAGTTTTAGTCTATATTGATGGCTTATTTATTACTGGGAATTTTATGTTTACAATTCCTTTAGCTGTTTTAGGAGCTATTATTGCGATTATTGCATCTATACTTGAAAAAAAATATATTTATATATTTGTTAATATAGTACTAGCGTTCATAGCATTTATATCGATTATTGTACTTTGGTAGTAGTGTAAAGAACGCTTTGTAGAGTGAAAATAAAAAAGTGCCTTTTTAGATAAAGACTTACATTTCTCGAATGCCTATATCTTTTAACGAAATAAGATAAAACTTGTGAAGGAATGTACTTGAACTATCTGGTGCGTTAGTTAAATAACAAGGACAGCCACTTCCTAACTGGAGGTGGCTGTTTTTACATATTAGATGAAATAAAGCATATACTCTACAGTCTTGATGGTAGCAGCAGGCGGCGACTCCGGTAGGATGAGTGGGACAGATAAGACATCGCAACGGCACGCGGTAGCGTTCGGTGATGGCTTATCGGGAGGGAAAACTAAGAGCGTCACGTCGTGTGACAACGTTTTCCTGACCAACATCCTGTTGGCCCTACGGAAAGCGTCCGCCTAGAGCGAACATCAACGGGAAGAGAAGAATATCCCTTTGTCAAATATACTTGATTAGAAGAGGTAAATCTTTATTAGCCCAAACATCATTTAACTCATCGATTTCCCTAAACTATCTCCCAATGCCAATCATAACTTGGCACAAACGCTTCGTATAAGCTATAATATGAAGGTTATATATATGATAAATAAATGCTCTAAAAGGATGAACTGTATGTCTCAACCAACCAAAAAAACAGTAAACGTACATCTCTTATCCTCTATCCAGCATCCTGACATTCCAAAGGAAACGATAGAGCTGCATACAACAGGAGAGCTTACCATCAAAGGTGGACAGCCTTATCTAGTGTACGAAGAGTTACAAAATGAAAAAAATGTCCGTACAACTGTCAAACTAAATGAGGAAGCTGCATTAATTCTACGAAGCGGTGGAGTAAAGATGCGACTGCCTTTCCAAATAGGAGAGCAACAAACAGGCAGCTATGACTCTGGATTCGGATCCATGATGATAATGACAAATACAAAACAACTTACCTTCTCAGAAGGACAATTCAAAGTAGAATATGAACTGATTGTCCAAGAGGAAGTAGTAGGAACATACTTAATCCAACTAACATATTCGGAGGCGGAATAATGAACGCGGTAGAACAAGTACAACAAGCAATGAAGGAATCTTTGCATAAAGCGATTGTAAAAGCAGAGCTAGTAGCAGAGGAACAAATTCCTGCAATCCATTTAGAAACACCTAAGGATAAAGCAAATGGAGACTATGCGACAAACATAGCGATGCAGCTGACAAAGCTCGCAAGAAAGAATCCACGTCAAATTGCAGAAGCAATCGTAGAAAACTTAGACATGACAGGAACAATGATGGAGAAAATCGACATCGCTGGTCCAGGATTCATGAATATCACCATTCGCAAGGACTATCTACAAGATGTAGTAAAGGCCGTATTAACAGAAAAAGAAAATTACGGTCGTACTAAAGCAGGTGCAAACGAGAAAGTTCAAGTGGAATTTGTATCAGCTAATCCAACTGGTGACCTTCACCTTGGTCACGCACGTGGAGCAGCTGTAGGAGATTCACTATGTAACGTATTAGACTTCGCTGGTTACGAAGTATCACGTGAATACTATATTAATGATGCGGGTAATCAAATCCACAACCTCGCTGTTTCTTTAGAAGTTCGTTACTTTGAAGCACTAGGCATGGAAAAAGAAATGCCTGAGGATGGATACCGCGGACAGGATATTATTGATATTGCTAACGACCTTGCAAAAGAGCATGGCGATAAGTTTATCCATATGTCTGATGAAGAACGTTATAAAGCATTCCGTGCACATGGTTTAAAGGTAGAGCTTGCGAAGCTTCAAAAGGACTTAGCAGATTTCCGTGTGAACTTCGATAACTGGTTCTCTGAAACTTCTCTTTACGAGGATGGAAAAATTCAGGTGGCGCTAGATAAATTAAAAGCGAATGGTCATATCTTCGAGGAAGAGGGAGCAACTTGGTTCCGCTCTACAACTTTTGGAGATGACAAGGACCGTGTGTTAATTAAAAGCGATGGCTCTTTCACTTATTTATTACCAGATATCGCATACCATGAGGACAAAATTGTTCGTGGCTTTGACCAGTTAATTAATATTTGGGGAGCAGACCACCATGGCTATATCCCACGTATGAAGGCGGCAATCGAAGCGCTTGGATACGAGCGTGAAAAACTAGAGGTTTCCATTATCCAAATGGTTCAGCTATATAAAGACGGCGAAAAAATGAAAATGAGTAAGCGTACAGGAAAAGCGGTAACAATGCGTGAGCTAGTAGAAGAGGTTGGATTAGATGCTGTTCGTTATTTCTTCGGCATGCGTTCCGGTGATTCCCATATGGATTTTGACTTGGACTTAGCAGTATCTCAATCCAATGAAAACCCTGTATACTATGCACAATATGCACATGCTCGTATTTGTTCTATCTTACGTGCTGCAGAAGAAAAAGGTATGGCAGCTTCAACAGCATCTCTTTCTTTATTACAAAGTGAAAAAGAAACAGACCTATTGAAGAAAATCGGGGACTTCCCGAAAGTGGTGGCTGATGCTGCGAAAATGCGTGCACCACACCGAGTGGCAACTTATATTCAAGAGCTTGCTGCAACATTCCACAGCTTCTATAACGCAGACAAAGTGTTAGACCCAGAAAATAAAGAGCTATCAGAAGCGCGTTTGGCTTTAGTAACGTCTGCACGTCAAACAATTGAAAATGCATTAAAATTACTTGGAGTTTCCGCTCCAGAGAAGATGTAACACCTTAAGAGGTTTTGGTTAAATACCAAAGCCTCTTTTTTATATCGACATTGAATCGAATTAGAGTATAATAAAGGCATATTCATATGTTGCATAAAGGTGCCCGAGTGTAAGCGCTTGGGTTAAAAGGGAAGCTGGTTAAAGTCCAGCGCGGTCCCGCCACTGTAAGTGAGAAATCACGAGCCAGGATACCTGCCTTTATGTATGTACACCCATTGCCTACGAGGATAGGTTTGGTGTAGATCGGCTCATGTTAGTCCAAGCGGATTTATACCTATATCTATCTCTCATCATCAGATGGGAGATTTTTTTATTGCACATAGGAGGAATGAAGAATGAAGAAGTTTTGGTTTGTATTGATCGCATCGCTGCTATTATTAGTGGGATGTGGATCGGAGGAAGAAACAAAGGTTGAAAAAGAGGAAGGTACACAAGTAGAGGTATCTGATACCAAGTTCCCACTGACACTAACGGATGCTGTCGGACAAGAGATAACCCTAGAGGAAGCTCCAGAGAAAATCATATCCATGATACCAAGCAACACGGAGATTCTTTTTGCGTTAGGCTTGAATGAAGAAATTGTTGGTGTAAATGAATATGAAAGCTACCCACCAGAGGCATTGGAAAAAGAAAAAGTCGGTGGAATGGAATATAATATCGAAAAAATTCTTTCTCTAACTCCGGATATTGTGTTTGCACACGAATCCATTGTAGGGATGGCTGAATCAGGACTTCAACAGCTACGTGATGCGGGAGTGAAGGTTTATGTAGTTCAAAATGCAGAGGACTTCAATGAAACCTATACAACCATTGAGCAAATTGGTAGAGCTACTGGAAAGTTCCCAGAAGCACAGAAAGTAATCGAAGAGATGAAAGCCAAGGTTCAAGATATAACAGACAAGGTCTCACAGGTTGAGACAAAGAAGACCGTTTTTGTGGAAACATCCGATGCACCTGAAATCTACACGCCGGGTAACAACACGTTTATGCAAGAAATTTTAAATATGGTGAATGCAGAAAATGTGGTAGAGGATCAAGAGGGCTGGTTCCAAATTGACCCTGAAGAAATTATTACAAGAAATCCAGATGTCATTTTGGTTGCATACAGCTATGTGGATGGAGTTCAAGAGAAAATTAAAGCAAGAGCAGGATTTGATACGATAACAGCAGTGAAAAATGATGCGATTGTCCAAATAAATGAAGATACAACTAGCCGACAAGGTCCTCGCTTGGCAGATGGTCTAGAAGAAGTTGCGAGAGCGATTTATCCGGAGGCTTTTAGTGAGTAAATTAAGGCTTGGCTACATCTTGTCAATTGCAGCTCTACTAATTGCAATTTGGCTTGGTGTATCAGTCGGTTCTGTCAAAGTTCCAATTAGTACCCTATGGGATACATCATCCGACGAGGTAGCAGCCAATATTGTATGGCAAATTAGAATGCCGAGGGTACTGCTGGCTGGCCTAGTGGGAGCATCCTTGGCAATCGCCGGAGCAGCATTCCAAAGCCTACTAAAAAATCCACTGGCCGATCCATACACACTTGGTGTATCATCTGGAGCCTCTGTGGGAGCTGTTGCTACATTATTTTTTGGACTTTCTGTTCCCTTTTTAGGTGGGTTCACTCTCCCGATTTTTAGTATCCTAGGAGCTCTTTGTACAATGCTGTTGGTAATGGGGTTTGCAAAGCTTGTCGATCGTTCCATGAAAATGGAGACAATCATATTGACCGGGATTATATTCAGCTCTTTCTTAGGATCCATTATTTCTTTAATGATTGCGTTAACCGGGGAAGAGCTTCGGCAAATTATCGGCTGGTTATTGGGAAGTGTGTCGATGAGAGGCTGGGAATATATAAAGCTAGCCTTGCCTTTTGTGATAGTAGGTTCCTTACTGCTTTGGTTCAATAGAAGAGAGTTAAATGCCATGCTATTTGGAGAAGAACGAGCATTACACCTAGGTGTGGATGTGAAAAAGAGGAAGCTGATGGTGTTAATTGGTGGTTCTATGCTAACTGGTGGAGCGGTTGCTGTTTCAGGCACGATTGGATTTGTGGGATTGGTTGTTCCACACATAACTCGGCAGCTGTTTGGCTCTGATAATAGACATGTGTTACCACTGAGCTTTTTGAATGGAGCTACGCTGTTAATCATTTGTGACCTAGTTTCACGTACTATCATTTCACCAGCAGAGCTACCAATTGGAGTAATCACAGCCTTTATCGGTGCTCCGGTCTTTGCTTTTATTTTCTTCCGACAACGAAAGAGAGGGAGCATCTGATATGCTGAAAATAAGTAATCTATCTGGTGGCTATGATCAGAAAATAGTCGTGCACAATGTTTCCTTTCAGGTGGAAAAAGGAGAAATGGTAGGCATTCTAGGTCCTAATGGCAGCGGGAAATCAACGCTTCTCAAGCTTATGAGTAGAATATTGCCTGCAAAGGAAGGAGAGGTAATCGTTGACAACAAATCCTTACTCTCTTATTCATCCAAGGAGCTTGCCAAAAAACTAGCGGTGCTTCCACAGCTGCACAACCAGTCTTTTTCACATAAAGTGAGGGAAACCGTTGCTTTGGGTCGCTATCCGCACCAAAGCAGCTGGTTTTCTACCTGGTCAGAAGAGGATGAGCAGGCGGTAAAGAAGGCAATGCGACTAACTGGCATTGAGGAATATGAGCACCAGCTCTTAGAATTAATGTCGGGTGGAGAGCAGCAAAGAGTATTTGTAGCCCAGGCCTTAGCTCAACAAGCCCCTATTTTATTATTAGACGAGCCTACAAACCATCTAGATATTGCACATCAAAAACAGCTGTTGGATACGATCAAAACACAAGCAATTGAAAATGAACTGACAGTTGTCAGCATCTTTCACGATATCAATCTTGCCTCCTTATATTGTGATCGACTGATTTTAATGGACCGAGGGGAAATAAAGGTAATTGGACACCCACAAGAGGTAATAAAGAAAGCGATTGTAGAGGATGTCTATAAAGCGAGAATTAGTACCACTCCTCATCCGGAAAAGCCTAAGCCTCAAATTACACTTTTACCTGATGTGAAAGAGGAATCAAAGCAACGTTTTATTTCGAAGGAGCATATTAAAATATTTCCAGAATATGTTTTATTTCAATCTGAAAAGAAGCTTAAAACGTGGTCCTCTGCTGTTGTGAATGCAGGAAGCGGTTGGTACAGCCATTTTCTAAATAGAAGAGTTAGCCCGCACTATGCATGTGACAATGTACAAGCAGAAATGGAACAATACCTCCAAACGCATGGCTTCCAGCCAACAGATACAGTAGCCATGATGACAGCGGTAAATATAGAGGATGCAGTTATCAAGGAATATGAAACAAACTTTGGCAGTATTATCGTAATGGTTACAGCTGGGGTAGGTAATGCCGTAGATGTAGCAAGAACGCATGAAATAGAAACCTTTCCTACAGTGGGGACGATTAATACCTGGGTAATTATTAACGGAGAAATGACCGAAGAAGCTTTTATCCAAGCCGTAATGACGGCAACCGAGGCAAAAACAAAGGCATTGGTTTCAGAGGGAATAAATGATAAGCGAACGAATACACCAGCTACTGGTACTCCTACGGATAGCATCTTAATCGCCTCCACTCAAGAAGGGGAAACTATCCCTTATGCTGGTCCAGTAACAGCACTTGGCAAAAAAATAGGCCAAGGCGTTTTTGAATGTACAGTGGAAGCAATCCAAATTTATAAGCAAACAAAAGGGTTGTAAGAGAAGGGAGCGGGACGAATGAAAATCTATACAAAGACAGGCGACAAAGGGCAAACAGGCTTAATAGGTGGCAGAACGGATAAGGATGATATACGAGTGGAGGCTTATGGCACCATTGATGAGGTAAGTTCATTTATTGGCAAAGCAATAACAGAGCTTGATCCAACCAAGTTTGCAGATATTTTAGAAGACCTGGAGACAATCCAGCACGAGCTATTTGATTGCGGTGGAGACTTGGCGAACGTCTCCAATCGCCGTGTGTATAAGATGACAGATGAAGCAATTGAAGCGATGGAACAAAGAATCGATGTGCTCGTAGAAGAAGGTCCGGTTTTAGAAAGATTTATATTGCCGGGTGGCACGCCTGCTGCAGCAACGCTTCATATAGCGCGTACCATAACGAGGAGAGCAGAAAGGCTAACGGTTACCTTAATGAAAACACAAGAGGATGTACCAAGCGTCGTTCAAAGATATTTGAACCGTTTATCAGATTACTTATTTGCTGCAGCTAGAGTGGCCAATGTACGAGAAAACGTTCCCGATGTGGAGTATGTACGCAGCGCAAAGGTATTTAAAAATGTAGGTAGTGATAAAAAAACGGATTCATAAAATTTGTATCTGTTGATAAGTTAAGAAACTGTACTTCATTATTAGCCCTGTCTAATAATGTGGTGCAGTTTTTTTATATATTCGAGCGGAAATTTATATTTCTTATTCGAATCCAGTGTATGAGTGAATGACCAATCTATAGGGATTTGGGAAATGGCATTGCCGTGATGCTTTAGGGGATAGATAGGAGAAAGATTGAAATGTAGTACATCCTGGTATGATTTGTGATCCGCTTGGATGTAGTTTAATAAGATAAATTGTTGGAAAGGCATGGCCGAAGTCCGCTTTGAGAGTAGGTAATATTTTCTATCAGGTAGCAGGGAATATAAGTAGGAGTCGGTGTGGATTACTCGAAGCAGTTTACTCTCATTCAGCAGCTTTACTCTCGTTCGAAGTCCAATTACTCTCGGATGGCTGGGGAATACTCTCGTTCGAGAAAGGCTAACTCTCGAATAGGTCTCCGCTTCTCGGTAGTTGAGCTTTACTCTCACTCGCAATCTATTTACTCTCTGTTAGCGAGGTAATACTCTCGTTCGTTAGAGGTTTATTCTCGGATAGAGGCAGTTTATTCTCATTCGGCAGCTTTACTCTCGTTCGAAGGTCAATTACTCTCGGATGACGAGGCAATACTCTCGTTCAGCGAAAGCTTACTCTAAAATAGAAGCAACTTTATCAAAGTCAGCATCCAGGCAATCGTCATTATTTGAATATAATTTAAAAATTTCTGTCCACATTGTATAAATAACTATTGACTGAATGCTCATTCAGTTCTAATATGGTATTAATTCTTATAATTCTATTATTATGGTAAATTGGTAGTATTAGTCACATCTTAGAGGGGGAGAAAGAAATGGATCCGTTGTTAATTGCTAACTGGGTATTGTTCCTCGGCGTTACAGCGTATGCGTTCTACTTGTTTGCATACTTATTGAGAACGAGATATGCATATATCAAACTGGGGAAAAAAGTAGAGTTTGAAGACAATGTGAAAGAGCGTCTTCGCAAAATTTGGGTGTATGTTTTTGGTCAAAAGAAGCTATTGAAGGATAAGAAAAGTGGAGCAATCCATCTTATGTTCTTCTATGGCTTTATATTAGTACAGTTTGGAGCAATTGATTTTATTTGGAAGGGCTTAGCACCGGGGTCACATATGCCACTTGGACCGTTGTACCCTGCGTTTACTTTCTTCCAAGAAATCGTGACATTAACGATTTTGGTAGCAGTTATTTGGGCGTTTTACCGTCGTTATGTAGAGAAGCTAGTTCGTTTGAAGCGTGGATGGAAAAATGGTCTTGTTCTGATATTCATCGGTGGACTAATGGTATCTGTATTAGTAGGGAATGGAATGAACATGATTTGGCATGGTCACGAGGCAACTTGGACTGAGCCAGTTGCATCCGCTATAGCGACAGCGTTTGCTTGGCTGCCTGAAGCTGCTGTAGTAACCGTTTTCTTTGCTATGTGGTGGGTACACTTGCTATTGCTACTCACATTCCTTGTATATATCCCACAATCCAAGCATTTCCACCTCATCACAGGACCTGCTAACGTATATTTCCACCGTCTGGACAAGGTTGGAAGATTACGTCCGATTAACTTTGAAGAGGCGGAAGAGGACGAAGAGGATGAAGAAGAGATGCCTACATTTGGTGTAGGTCGCGTACAAGATTTCACACAAGCACAGATGATTGACTTCTATGCATGTGTAGAATGTGGTCGCTGTACAAATATGTGTCCGGCAACTGGCACAGGAAAAATGCTGTCACCGATGGACCTAATTGTAAAACTTCGTGATCACTTAACTTTCACTGGAGCGGTGGAGACGAAAAGAAAGCCTTGGGTACCAGCGCTTGCTTTCCAAGGAACGAAAGGAAACCAGCTTGCGATGGCTGCTGGAGCAGAGGGCGCAGTAATTGAGGATATTTACAGCCCTTCAATGATTGGGGAAGTAATCACGGAAGAAGAAATTTGGGCATGTACTACTTGCCGTAACTGTGAAGATCAATGTCCAGTTATGAACGAGCATGTAGATAAAATTATTGACCTTCGTCGTTACCTTGTCATGTCTGAAGGAAAGGTTCAGCCTGATGCGCAGCGTGCTATGACGAACATCGAGCGTCAAGGAAATCCATGGGGACTTAACCGTAAGGAGAAAGAAAACTGGAGAGATGCACGTCCAGATCTTCATATCCCTACTGTGAAAGAAGCTTCTAAAGCTGGAGAAGAATTTGAATTCTTATTCTGGGTTGGATCAATGGGTTCATTTGATAACAGATCTCAAAAAATCGCATTATCCTTTGCTCATCTAATGAATGAAGCTGGAGTGAAGTTTGCAATCCTTGGTAATAAAGAAAAGAACTCTGGAGATACACCTCGTCGTCTAGGAAACGAGTTCATGTTCCAAGAGCTTGCAGCTGCAAATATTAAAGAATTTGAAAAAGCTGGCGTAACAAAAATCGTTACAATCGACCCGCATGCATATAATATCTTTAAAAACGAATACGGTGATTTTGGCTGGAACGGGGAAGTTCTTCATCATACAGAACTGTTATTTGAACTAGTGCAAGCAGGTCGCTTGAAGCCACAGTATGCAGTAAATGAAACAATTACTTTCCACGATTCTTGTTACTTAGGTCGTTATAATGACGTCTATGATGCGCCTCGTGAGATTTTAAAATCAATTCCAGGCGTGAAGCTAGTGGAAATGAAGCGTAACCGTCAAGATGGTATGTGCTGTGGAGCAGGTGGAGGTCTCATGTGGATGGAAGAGCACGTTGGAAATCGTATTAACGTTGCTCGTACGGAACAAGCGCTAGAAGTGAATCCAACAATCATTTCTTCCGGATGTCCATATTGCTTAACGATGCTATCAGACGGTACGAAGGCAAAAGAAGTAGAAGATACCGTAGGAACTTATGATATTGCTGAGCTTCTAGAGAAGTCGATTTTTGGAGAAACAGCAGTACCAACAGAGGAAAATGAAGAACAAATTGTGCAATAGTGTTTACAAGGTATCAATTTATTCAGTAAACTAATAGTAATATAGAAAGGGAGTGGAAGCACTCCCTTTTATTAGAAATAAACATCGAGCGAGCGTTCAGTCAACACCTAAGCGAAAAATAGTAGGTAGAAGGAGCGCTCGTTTATTAACTGGATTTGTAAGCGCATTCAAAACAAGGGGTGACTATATTGGGTAAAACAGTAATTTTGGATGGAGCACGTACAGCTTTTGGGAAGTTTGGAGGAGCACTGAGTAGCTTGTCAGCATCAGACCTTGGAGGTATAGCAATAAAAGCAGCGTTACAAAAAGCAGGAGTGCAGCCTGAGCAAGTGGATGAAGTAATTATGGGGACGGTGCTTCAGGCTGGTCAAGGGCAGATTCCATCACGACAAGCTGCAAACAAGGCAGGTATTCCTTGGGCAGTCCAAACGGAAACAATCAATAAAGTCTGTGCGTCAGGCATGCGAAGTGTAACTTTAGCCGATCAATTGATACGACTTGGGGACGAGGAAATGTTCGTAGCAGGTGGAATGGAATCCATGTCTAATGCTCCTTACTACTTACCAAAAGCAAGAACAGGTCTCCGTATGGGCGATGGGAAAGTAGTAGATGGGATGATATATGATGGTTTATCCTGCTCCTTCCATCCGAAGCAAGTGCATATGGGCACTTATGGAAACTCTACTGCCGAGTCCTTTGGCTTAACACGAGAAAGGCAGGACGAATGGTCATACAGAAGCCATGCGCGTGCAATCCAAGCTATAGAAAAAGGTATCTTTACAGAGGAGATTGTGCCGGTAGAAATTCCTCAGCGAAAAGGAGACCCGATGATTGTCCAGGAGGATGAAGCTCCACGTAAGGACACATCTATGGAAACGTTGGCAAAGCTTAAACCAGCTTTCGGTGTTGACGGAACAATCACTGCAGGCAATGCACCGGGTGTCAATGATGGAGCATGTGCGCTCGTATTAACAAATGAACAAAAAGCACAGGAACTTGGGAAAGATCCTCTCGCTTATGTGATTGGCCATACAACCATTGCAGTAGAACCGGAAAACTTCCCACAAACGCCTGGTTTAGTAATAAATAAGCTGCTCGAAAAAACAGGAAAATTACTAGAAGAAATTGATTTGTTTGAGATAAATGAAGCATTTGCTGCAGTCGCATTAGTAAGCAGCCAGCTAGCAAACCTCGATGAAGAAAAAGTAAATGTCAATGGTGGAGCGGTTGCATTAGGTCATCCAATTGGTGCTTCCGGTGCAAGAGTAATACTGACACTTGCGTATGAATTAAAGCGTCGCGGTGGCGGAATAGGGATTGCTGCAATTTGCTCTGGCGGTGGTCAGGGAGATGCAATCATGATTGAAGTTCCAAAAACAGGGGGAGAAATCAGATGACAATACAAAAGGTAATGGTTATTGGAGCAGGACAAATGGGGTCGGGAATTGCGCAGGTTTGTGCACAGGCTGGCTTTGAAGTGAAGCTAAATGACCGTGAGGAGCAGTTCTATGAAAGGGGCATCCAAACAATCACCAAAAATCTTTCACGCAACGTGGAAAAGGGGCGTATGACGGAGGAAGAGAAAGAAGCTGTTTTAAATAGAATTACTAAATCATTAGCTATTGAGGATGCAAGTGATGTCGACCTAGTGATAGAAGCTGCTGTTGAAAACATGGAAATCAAGCAATCTATTTTTAAACAGCTAGATGAAATTACATCAAAGCATACCATTCTAGCAACGAATACATCCTCACTACCAATTACAGAAATTGCAGCAGTGACAAACAGAGCAGACCAAGTAATTGGCATGCATTTTATGAACCCGGTCCCAGTTATGAAGCTTGTAGAGATTATTCGTGGTCTGGCAACTTCAGACGAAGTATACACGGAAATTGAGGAAATGACGAAGAAGCTTGGCAAGGTCCCAGTAGAGGTCAATGATTTTCCAGGATTCGTTTCTAATCGTATCTTAATGCCGATGATTAACGAAGCAATCTATACAATTTATGAAGGGGTAGCAACAAAAGAAGCGATTGATGAGGTAATGAAGCTTGGGATGAATCACCCAATGGGACCACTACAGCTAGCAGATTTTATTGGCTTAGATACATGCCTGTATATCATGGAAATTCTGCACGACGGGTTTGGTGACAGCAAATATCGTCCATGTCCGCTATTGCGTAAATATGTGAAGGCTGGATACTTAGGAAAGAAAACTGGTAGAGGCTTCTACGTTTACGAATAAGAGAAGGGGAAAAGGGGCGCCATTCAGATGGAATTAACATTTACAGAAGAACAGCAAATGATGCGCGATATGGTGAGGAGCTTCGCAAAGACGGAGATTGAGCCTTTTATTGAGCGAATGGAGCAAGGGGAGTTTCCTAGGGAGATCCTTTCCAAAATGGGAGAGCTTGGCTTGATGGGAATTACTGTGCCAGAGGAATATGGTGGCTCAGGAATGGACTTTACAAGCTATATTATCGCTATTAACGAGTTGTCCAAGGTGAGTGCAGTAGTAGGGGTTATTCTATCTGTTCACACATCCGTTGGGACTAACCCAATTCTCTATTTTGGTACAGAGGAGCAAAAGAAACAGTATGTACCGAAGCTAGCATCAGGAGAATTTTTAGGGGCATTTTGTTTAACAGAGCCTTCTGCTGGTTCGGATGCAGCAGCCTTAAAAACAAAAGCAGTAAAAGACGGAGACCATTATGTTCTCAATGGCTCCAAGGTTTTTATTACAAATGGGGGCGAAGCAGATGTATATATCGTATTTGCTTCTACAGATGCTTCTCAGGGCTCTAGAGGAATCTCTGCCTTTATAGTCGATAAGGGGACCCCAGGATTTATCATTGGGAAAGATGAGCATAAGATGGGTCTTCACGGATCAAGAACCGTACAAATTACATTCGAGGATATGCGTATTCCAGCTGCTAATTTGTTAGGAGAAGAAGGAGAAGGCTTTAAAATTGCAATGGCAAACCTAAATACCGGACGGATTGGGATTGCGACACAGGCTCTAGGTATAGCGGAGGCTGCCCTAGAAGCAGCGGTTAATTACTCTAAGGAACGAATCCAATTTGGAAAGCCGATTGCTGCAAACCAAGGGGTAGGCTTTAAGCTAGCTGATATGGCCACAGCAGTAGAAGCAGCAAGATTATTGGTTTACCGAGTTGCAAACTTACGTGATCAAGGACTTCCTTGTGGAAAAGAAGCATCCATGGCGAAGCTATTTGCCTCCAGAACAGCAGTAGATGTAGCTATTGAAGCAGTCCAAGTTTTCGGAGGGTATGGCTATACAGAGGACTATCCAGTAGAAAGATACTTCCGTGACGCGAAAATTACGGAAATCTACGAAGGTACTAGTGAGATACAGCGAATTGTAGTAAGCAAGCATTTGATGAACTAACAAACAGACAAAGGCGGGAAGAAAAATGAACTTTCAATTAACAGAAGAGCATGAAATGATTCGTAAAATGGTAAGAGATTTTGCTGAAAATGAAGTAGCACCAACTGCTGCAGAGCGTGATGAGGAAGAACGCTTTGACAGAGAAATCTTCGATAAAATGGCGGAGCTAGGCTTAACAGGTATCCCGTGGCCAGAGGAATACGGCGGAATTGGCTCTGACTACCTTGCTTACTGTATCGCAGTTGAAGAGCTTTCAAGAGTATGTGCTTCTACAGGGGTTACGTTATCAGCGCATACATCACTTGCCGGCTGGCCAATTTTCAAATATGGAAATGAAGAGCAAAAGCAAAAATATCTTCGTCCAATGGCAGAAGGAAAGAAAATAGGTGGATATGGCTTAACAGAACCAGGGTCTGGGTCTGACGCAGGTGGAATGAGAACAACAGCCAAGCTAGACGGAGATCACTATGTACTAAATGGCTCTAAGATTTTTATTACAAATGGAGGCATTGCAGATATCTATGTAGTATTTGCAGTAACAGATCCAGAATCGAAGCATAAAGGAACAAGTGCTTTTATCGTAGAGTCTGACTTCGAAGGCTTCTCGGTAGGGAAAAAAGAGAAAAAGCTTGGAATTCGTTCATCACCTACAACGGAAATTATTTTTGATAACTGCCGTGTGCCAAAAGAAAACTTACTTGGCGAAGAAGGAGAAGGCTTTATTATTGCAATGAAAACATTAGATGGCGGGCGTAACGGTATTGCTGCGCAAGCTGTTGGAATTGCACAAGGTGCTCTAGACGCGGCAGTTGGCTATGCAAAAGAGCGTGTTCAATTCGGTAAGCCTATAGTGGCAAATCAAGGCGTTTCCTTTAAGTTAGCAGATATGGCTACAGCTACAGAGGCATCTCGTCTATTAACCTATCAAGCAGCATGGCTAGAGTCTAACGGACTTCCATACGGTAAAGAGTCTGCGATGGCAAAGCTGATGGCTGGAGATACAGCAATGAAAGTAACAACAGAAGCGGTGCAGGTTTTCGGCGGCTATGGTTATACAAAAGATTACCCTGTAGAGCGTTTTATGCGTGATGCAAAAATAACTCAAATTTATGAGGGAACACAAGAAATTCAACGTCTTGTTATCTCTCGTATGCTTACAAAGTAACAGATGGATAAGAAGCACGAAATCCTTACCACGGTGAAGGATGGAACACTCATAGAAAAAAGGCGTCAGCAGATGGTCCAGGCGGCAGTGGCTCTCTTTAAGCAGAAGGGCTTTCACCGAACGACGACAAGGGAAATAGCCAAGGAAGCTGGATTTAGCATCGGAACCCTGTACGAGTATATTCGTACCAAGGAGGATGTGCTCTACTTAGTCTGCGACAGCATTTATCATGAGGTTCATGGCCGTCTTTCCGAATTTACAGCGGAGGCTGGTACACTGGATGAATTGAAAAATGCGATCCGTCACTATTATGGGGTGATAGATGACATGTCGGATGAATTCGTCGTGATGTACCAGGAAACTAAATCACTGCCGAAAAACGCATTGGAGTACGTATTAAAAAAGGAATTAGAAATGGTCAGTATTTTCCACAAGATGCTTCAAAGCTGTATCGAGGCTGGGGAGCTGAAGATCAGTGAGGAGCAGGCGCAGCTCTATGCTCATACGCTCGTTGTCCAAGGACAAATGTGGGCCTTTAGAAGATGGGCATTAAAGAAAGAACATACACTGTATGACTTCACCGAAATGCAGATCAATTTATTATTCAATGGGATGAAGAAATGAACAACGTGCATATGGCAAAGTAAGTGCTCCAGGGGTGGGAGGCACAGCTATTCACGTTAAAAGGTACCAACTGAAAAATTCTCAGCTGGTATCTTCTATCACGTAAACAAACAAGGGGGACCAACATGTCAAAGGTGGAAGTATATCGTCCAAAAAATCATGTTCGTTTTGTTACAGCATCAAGCCTTTTTGACGGCCATGATGCATCGATTAACATTATGCGCCGGATTCTACAGTCTAGCGGAGCCGAGGTAATACACCTAGGTCATAATCGCTCTGTAGAGGAGGTAGTAAACGCTGCCATACAAGAGGACGTACAAGGGATCGCCATTTCTTCCTATCAAGGAGGGCATGTGGAGTATTTTAAATATATGAAGGACCTGCTTGCAGAGCGGGGAGCACCTCATATCCGTATATACGGCGGAGGTGGTGGTGTAATCATTCCGAAGGAAATCAAAGAGCTTCATGAATACGGTATTAACGGTATTTTTTCTCCAGAGGATGGGAGAAAATTAGGACTCCAAGGTATGATTAATAAAATGCTAGAAGAGTGTGACTATCCAAGCAAATCGGATGGAGCTAGCAAAACGATAGGAGAGGTTACAACAGATCATCCTGAAAAGCTGGCTCATTTAATTACGGTCGCAGAGGAAGCGCATCAATCACAGGATGAGGAAGCACTTAAGATGCTAGAGCTGGCAAAGGGCCTTTCAAAATCTACCCCTGTGCTAGGAATCACAGGGACTGGGGGAGCAGGGAAAAGCTCTTTGACAGATGAGCTGATCAGACGTTTCTTGCAAGAGCTGCCAGATAAAAAGGTTGCTGTGTTATCCATTGACCCGACGAAGCAAAAAACTGGCGGAGCACTTTTAGGTGACCGTATTCGAATGAATGCCATCTTTAACAAACGAGTGTTCATGCGAAGTCTTGCAACACGTGGTTCTCGTACAGAGCTTTCTGGTGCTACCCAGAATGTATTAGATGTGGTGAAGACTGCTGGCTATGACTTGATCATTGTAGAGACGAGTGGAATTGGGCAAGGGGATGCGGAAATTACCAATGTCTCAGATGTTTCTATGTATGTCATGACCAGTGAGTTTGGTGCACCATCTCAATTAGAAAAAATTGATATGATCGATTATGCTGATTTGATTGTGATTAATAAGTTTGAACGAAAGGGCTCAGAGGATGCCTTACGTCAGGTACAAAAGCAGTACCAACGAAGCCATGAGCTTTGGAATGAAGCGCTTGATAATATGCCGGTTTACGGAACGATTGCAAGCCAGTTTAATGACAAGGGAACGAACTCGCTTTTCGCTGCTCTAGTAGATGTTTTAAACAAAAAGGTAGGAACGAATTGGGAAACTTCCTATGAGCAATTTGTTAAAACACAAAAACAAAACGTCATCATTCCAAATGATCGCCGCTATTATTTGCGTGAAATCACGGAAACAGTACGTGGATACCACCAAAATACAGAGGAGCAGGTAGGCTTTGCTAGAAGGTTGTTTCAGCTGGAGGGGGCTATCCAAACGGTAAAGGAAAAGGCGCCAGACGATGCGCTTGTTTACTCCTTGGAGTCACTTGCGGCAGGAGTAAGAGATGAGTTGACTGCAGAATCAAAACGCATCTTAGATAACTGGCAGTCCTTAAAAGAAGCATATGCTGGAGATGAATTTATTACAAAAATACGAGACAAAGAGATTCGTACAGTTCTGCGTACAGAAAGCTTATCAGGTCTGAAAATACCTAAAATTTCTCTGCCGAAATTTGAAGACTACGGAGAAATTCTAAAATGGGTGTATAAAGAAAATGTACCAGGCTCTTTCCCTTACACGGCCGGCGTATTTCCGTTCAAACGAGAGGGCGAAGATCCGAAGCGTCAGTTTGCAGGTGAGGGAACTCCTGAAAGAACAAATCGTCGTTTTCATTATCTGTCAAAGGATGATGACGCAAAGCGCTTATCTACCGCATTTGACTCGGTCACATTATATGGGGAAGACCCAGATTATCGACCAGATATTTATGGGAAGGTTGGGGAGTCTGGCGTAAGCATCTGTACATTAGATGACATGAAAAAGCTCTATGACGGCTTTGACTTATGTGCACCTTCGACGTCGGTTTCGATGACGATTAACGGACCTGCTCCGATTATTCTTGCGATGTTCATGAACACTGCGATAGATCAGCAGGTACGTGTGCAGGAGGAAAAGCTAGGTCGTCCATTAACTCTAGAAGAGTTTACAGAGGTAAAAGAGGCAACCCTTCAAGTCGTAAGGGGAACCGTGCAGGCGGATATTCTGAAAGAGGATCAAGGGCAAAATACGTGTATCTTCTCAACAGAATTTGCGCTTCGAATGATGGGAGATATCCAGCAGTATTTCATTGACCATAAGGTTCGAAACTATTATTCTGTATCCATTTCGGGCTATCATATAGCGGAAGCTGGAGCAAATCCTATTTCGCAGCTAGCTTTCACACTTGCAAATGGATTTACGTATGTAGAGTATTATTTGAGTCGTGGAATGAATATCGATGATTTTGCTCCAAATCTTTCCTTCTTCTTCTCAAATGGGTTGGATCCAGAGTACACAGTGATTGGACGGGTGGCTCGTCGAATTTGGGCGATTGTTATGCGAGAGAAATACGGAGCGAACGAAAGAAGTCAAAAATTGAAATATCATGTCCAAACATCAGGTCGAAGCCTGCATGCCCAAGAGATTGACTTCAATGATATCCGGACGACCCTACAAGCACTGATGGCTCTTCAGGATAACTGTAATTCGCTTCATACCAATGCCTATGATGAAGCAATTACTACTCCTACAGAGGAATCGGTAAGACGGGCAATGGCGATTCAAATGATTATTACAAAAGAACACGGATTGTCGAAAAACGAAAACCCTCTCCAAGGAGCATTTATCGTGGAGGAGCTGACAGACCTAGTAGAAGAAGCTGTACTGAAGGAATTTGATTCAATCAATGACCGAGGTGGAGTGCTAGGGGCAATGGAAACGCAGTATCAACGTGGAAAGATTCAAGAGGAATCTATGTATTATGAAATGAAGAAGCATACAGGAGAGCTTCCGATTATTGGGGTAAATACTTACTTGAATCCAAATCCACCTTCTGCGGAAGAGATAGATAATATGGAGCTTGCTCGTGCTTCCACGGAAGAAAAGGAAACACAGATTCAAAATCTTCTTGCGTTTCAAGAAAAACATACAGACGAAGTAAAGGAAGCTTTAGAAAATCTTAAAAAGGTTGCCATGACTGGTGGTAATATCTTTGAAGAGCTAATGACAACCGTTCAGAAGGCTAGCTTGGGTCAAATCACCAATGCGCTTTATGAGGTTGGCGGTCAATACAGAAGAAATATGTAAAAATATAGTTCGTCTTTATTAGCGAAGGATGAGTAAAATAGAAATAGAGAGGGGTGTCCAAAAAGTTATTATATTTGGGCACCTTTTTTCGGATATTTTTGTATAATAAGATTACTAAGAGTAGAGGGGCAAGTGGAATGAAAAACTCCATACGAATGTTGATTGTCATTATTCTCCTTTTACTTGCTATAATTCTGTATAATAGTAAATTGGCCTCTATCCCATTACTATTGCTCTCTTTCTACTTGTTCATCCTAGTAGGTAAGAAAATTTCTCTTTTCAAAAAGAATAATTGATTGTAGCATATAACATAATTGTTTGTATATAATGGGAAGTATGTTAAAGGACAAGAAAGGACGTGCACGATTTGAATTTTCGTGAGATGACAACAGAACAATTACAAGAAGAATCACTAATCGATATTGGTTTTGCAATATTAGAAGATAGAAAAAATGCGATGACTTTACCTGATTTATTTGAGGAAATTCAAAAGCTAGTAGGATACAGCGATGAAGAGATGGCTGCACGCAAACCTCAATTCTATACGGATATGAATATTGATGGTCGTTTTTTAGCTATTGCGGAAAACCAATGGGGATTAAGAGAATGGTACCCAGTAGAACAAATTGAAGAGGAAACAGCACCAACTGTGAAGGTTCGTAAGAAAAAAGCTAAGATTGTGGATGACGAACTGGATGATTTAGAAGAAATAGATGAAGATGAGATTATCTTTGATGAGGACTTCGAAGAATTCGTCGATGATGAAGAAGATGAGGACGAAGATGAAGATGCTGTCGTAATCGACTTCGAGGAAGAAGAAATTGACGATGTAGATGTCATCGAAGAAGACTTAATAGACGAGGAAGATGAAGATTTTGATATCATCGATGAGGAAGAATTAGATGTAGACGAAATTGAGGAAGAAGAATAATCCTTGACTTCTATATCTAAACGCTATAAGATTTTATTGGGCTCTTTTTAAGAGACATACTCGTGTGTATATGCGCTCCCTCTGCTAGGAAAACTAGTAGAAGGAGCGCTTTTATTATTGTAGTAACAAATTAGGAGGAACAAGCAATGACAAAATTTATATTTGTAACTGGTGGGGTTGTTTCGTCCCTGGGTAAGGGAATAACTGCAGCTTCTCTTGGGCGTTTATTAAAAAATAGAGGATTAAAGATTACCATTCAAAAGTTTGATCCTTATATCAACTTAGACCCTGGTACGATGAGTCCTTATCAGCATGGAGAAGTATTCGTGACAGATGATGGAGCAGAGACTGACCTAGATTTAGGACATTACGAGCGTTTTATCGACATCAATCTAAACAAATATTCCAATATCACCACTGGTAAGGTATATTCCTCCGTTTTACGTAAAGAGCGCCGTGGAGATTATAATGGAGGAACTGTACAAGTTATTCCTCACATTACGAATGAAATCAAAGAAAGATTATTTTTAGCTGCAAAAGAAACAAAGGCTGATATCGTCATCACAGAAATTGGTGGAACTGTAGGGGATATTGAATCACTACCTTTCTTAGAGACAATTCGCCAAATGAAACGTGACGTTGGAAGCGAAAATGTCATGTATGTACACTGTACGCTTGTTCCATTTATTAAGGCTGCTGGAGAAATGAAAACAAAGCCAACGCAACATAGCGTAAAAGAATTACGCAGCTTAGGTATCCAGCCAAATGTCATTGTTGTCCGTTCTGAAATGCCAGTACCTCAGGACATGAAGGATAAAATTGCGTTATTCTGTGACATTAAACCAGAAGAAGTAATCGAGTGTATAGATGCAGATTCTTTATATGAAATTCCATTAATGCTGCAACAGCAACATCTTGATCAAATTGTGGTAGATCATTTCGGTCTAAATACTCCGGAAGCTGATATGACAGAATGGTTAGAGCTAGTGAACCAAGTGAAATCTCTATCCAAGAAAGTGAAGATTGGCTTAGTTGGAAAGTATGTAGAGCTTCAAGATGCTTATATCTCTGTAGTGGAAGCGATGAAGCATGCTGGTTATACATTTGATGCAGACGTTGAGATTAAATGGGTTAATGCAGAAGAAGTAAATGACACGAATGTAGCTGACATACTGGGAGATGTAGACGGCGTGTTAGTGCCTGGCGGTTTTGGGGATCGTGGAGTAGAAGGAAAAATCTCCGCTATCAAATTTGCGCGTGAAAACAACGTTCCTTTCCTTGGAATCTGCTTAGGTATGCAGCTTGCGACTGTTGAATTTGCGCGTTCTATTCTTAATATGGAAAATGCACATTCTACGGAGTTAAATCCAAAAACACCTTATGCAATTATTGATCTATTACCAGAGCAAAAGGATGTAGAGGATCTTGGTGGAACTTTACGTCTTGGATTATATCCATGTAAGCTAACTCCTGGCTCTAAAGCGCATCAAGCTTACGGTGAAGAGCTTGTATATGAGCGTCACCGTCATCGTTATGAGTTTAATAATGAATTCCGAGAGCAATTTGAAGCAGCTGGCTTTGTGTTCTCTGGAACTAGCCCGAATGGTCGTTTGATTGAAATTGTGGAAATACCAGACCATAAATTCTTTGTGGCATCTCAGTTCCATCCAGAGTTCGTTTCACGTCCACAGCGTCCACAACCGTTGTTCCGTGAGTTCATTAAGGCATCTGTTGGAGAATAATAAATGATAAAGAAGCACTTATGATTCTATCGTATGATAGGACTCATAAGTGCTTTCTTGTTTAGGAGAGCATAGGTTCTCCGTTGCGTCAGACGCTTCGAGTGGGGGCGACAGGATGTTGGTGAGGAAATATATTCTTGGAACCTCTGGTTCTCCGCATCGTCGGACGCTTTCCCGGAGGCCAACAGGATGTTGGTCAGGAAAACGTTGTCACACGATGTGACGTTCTTAGTTTTCCCTCCCCTTGGTAAGCCAGCACTCATCGCTTACGCGCGTGGCTGTGCTGTCTTACCTACCACCTTGCTCCCGCCGGAGTCGCCGCCGCTGCTCCGAACCAATGGTGATCCTACTAATGCTAAGTTTTGATCAATAAATTTTAAAAAGAACATATGAAGAAAGGACTAGTTTTGTTAAGCCTTTCTATGGAAGCCTTTTAAAGAACGAATAAAACAGATAAGATGCATTATTTTCTTATAGTGTGATATGAATGCATTGTAAGCAGTCTGGGCTATCTGCATCGTCGCATGCTTTCCGAGGGCCAACAGGATGTTGGTCAGGAAAAAGTTCAGGATGTGACGTTCTTAGTTTCTCTCTCCACAAGGCAAGCCAACACCCAACGCTTGCGCTGTCTTGCCTGACACATTGCTCCCGTTGGAGTCGCCGACGTTGCTCCGAACCAATAGTGTTGATGGGGAGAAAATAATAAAAAACAGGTTAGTGAAAAAAGGTATAATCAATTAATCAAGAATATGAGTAACACGGGGTGAAAAGTAATGTATCAATTCCAACACGAGGTACAAAGAAAAGAAAAGATATATAAGGTATATGTCATTTTATTTATTATATCCGTATTAATAAATGTAGTTTTATTCTTTGTAGATGGTAGTATCCTTCGTGGGATAGTCAGTCTCTTATTTTTTTCTATTGTCCTTCACTATGGTTTACGAAAAAAAGTCTGGGCGGGATTAATCGTAAAATCTATGGTATGGATACATATAGTTTTATTGGTTATTATGTTTCTAACTATGATAATTAAAGTTATACAGTAAGTACCTTTCTCAACTAACGGGTGCATTGATCCAAGAAGAGATTAACGCTCTTTTTGTTGAATTCCTTATTATAGAAACGGGGCAGGTTAGTGCAACAAGGACTATCGTCAGATTTACAACGCTAAGTAAATAAGTTTCCAAACGACGCTTTGGGGGCTTTTTTCTTTTTATTAAATGTTATATTAAAGCTAAAGATTATAAAGCAATATTTGTTTAAAGAGATAAGAGGTGAATAAATGTACGCTGCATTTCCAAAAGATTTGAAAGAAGCCGTTTCTAAAGTTTTTAATTTGATTTTGAATGATACATACAATAAAGCCATAGATGGGGAATCCCCAGATAGCGTGGAATATTTATTAGGTAATTCTATTATTCAAATTCCGTATCGCATTTACTACAATGATAATTCGAATTCTTTTATAAATGAATTAAATTCAAGGGAAAAAATGATTTTACATTGTATTTTTTCAAGAAGTGATAACGGTTTTATTCGTCAAAAACATTTAAAGTCATTGCTTTCAATGGAGTATGAGGATTGGGCTATTCCGTATATTGTAAAAATATGTGATGAGTATATCGTAGAAATATTGGAAATGACTTATTTAATTTTGCAAGAACAAGACACTGAACGAATTAAGAGATTTTGTTATCAGAATAGCGTATCTTTTTGTAAAAGTTATAGTAGAATGATTAACTATTGGAATGAATTTTATAGAAATGAACATAAAAATTTTAAACACTATGTCGGAAGAAAGCTATTCAGAGAATGTTTTGGCTACTCTAGAACGATGGAAAATAAATGTTAACGAAGACTTGGTCAATAACTCGTATTAAGTCGTTTTAGAACTCTTATACAGGCATATACTTAAATTAAAAAGGAAGTGTACTAACTGAAAAAGAGTAAAATCACTTTAATTGGGACTATTGTAATTTTATTTGTTACCTTTTTATTTATCAATAGTGCCTCGTCAAAAGGAGATACATCTGAAGTGCCACCTATGTTAAGTCCCGAGGAACAAGCAGAAAAAACGGCTGAGATTGAAAATTTCATCTACGGGGATAATGGAATTATTAAACAAGTAAATGATGAATTAGTGAAAAAAGGTTATCAATTTCAGACGATGGTTATGGCAAATTCCGTGGATGATGTTCATGTGAAATATATCTTAGACACCAAAGATCCTACTGAATCAGAACAAGAAGAGGTAAAATCAATTTTTTTTGAGATAGTTAAAAAGAATAATTTAGATTCTAATGCATTTAATCTTAAAGTAGCTGGTAATGATGATGGACCAGATTGGTAATGAAGTTCTTATTTCACTAACGGGAGCGTTGATCCAAGAAGGGATTAACGCTCTTTTTGTTGAATTTCTTAACGTACAAAAGGGGCAGTTTTATTTAAGAAGAAATGTTATTATAGATACTACTAAAAGTACCAAGAAGGTGGTTATTCAATGGAAAATTGGTTTGAACTATCAGAGGCAGAAAATAAAAAAATATGGACTAAAATATATCAAGAATTAAATTTTAAACCAAGCATTTCCCATTTTCCATCTTTTGAAGTGCCAACTCCATTTAAAACCTACGACATTTCTAATTACTTTATCGAATGTGAAGATTCAGAAGCGTATAATGACTTGGAAGAAAAAGCATTGCTTGTTTTTCGGGAAATTACATCAAAAAATGAATATATTTATGCACTGGATTGGCAACATGAATGTTATTGGATAAATCCCCATTTAGAATTTGAAAAAGATGAATTCGAAGAATGGAAAGTGCCGATTTTTCCTAACGGAGATTATTACTTCTTTATCCATAAGGATTTTAAGTGGGGATATTTAGGACACCCTTGGGAGAAAACCATAACTGTTTTTGGGAAAGAATTATTAAAGAGTTTTGAAGAGCATAAACCAAGAATGTTCCAGAAAATATTACGTCAAGGATAAAAGCTTATTCAACTAACAGGGGCTTTACTTCAAGAAGGAGTAAAGAAGGTCAGTTTAGTTGTACAGTGTTGTTTAACTGAACAATCGAACCAGATTGTAAAATAACAAAGGTGCAATTATAATGCAATTTAATTGGATAACTTAAATTATTCCTTCAGCTAACCAATTAGCAAGTGTTTTATCACCAGAAGTAACAAGAATACTTAAATTTGGGAGTTGATACAAATTCCTATGCCACTTGTAGTACCGATGCATCAAAGTGAGAGAGGGACAGAAGTGAATTCTTAAATGAAAAAGAATAGTTTTTTATGATTTGTTACAGATTCTTTTTCCAAGATTCTTATCAAGATTTATTTATTAGAAGTTAACGCTAGTGGTTCGGAACAGCGTCGGTGACTCCTGCGGGAATAGCAAATTTATTTGCGACGAAAGCGGAGTGACAAAGGAACAAAGGCAAAAACGTCACATCGTGTGACAATGCCTTTGTGACCAACATCCTGTTGGCCTCCGACGCAGTGAAGAACCACACATTTTTAAAGTAAGAAAGCACTTACGATTTTGAACTGCACCCCGTTGTTAGACACATCTAACAATTGGAGGTGCAGTTTTTTATGACCAAGTATACGATGAATAAAAAAATAGAAGTTGTC